>JASHRP010000358.1 GCA_030037375.1 Bryobacteraceae bacterium
CCGGCCCATATGGGCTAGCTGGGTGGTCGCATTCATGCCCCAATCGATCACATAAATGGTTTGATTCTCCGGCAGCGCCCGGTCGAGCCCGAACAGTGCGTCCGTGAAATTTTCCGCCCCGCCGTCGCGCTCAAATTGCACCACGTATTGGTTCACGACCAGCAGATTCATCACGATCATCGCCGCGGCGGCGGCGAGGCCGGCCCACCGCCAGCGAATCGAACCCAGCACGCTCACCGCGAACAGGATCGGGAACGGCCAGAGCAAAATATCGTGATGCGCGGCCCCACCGGCGTTCTTGGTGATCGCCATCATTCCCCATGCGACAGCCACGAAAACGAGTGAGAACCAGGCGGTGCGCGATCGCCACCACAACGGCACGAGGATGAGCATTACGCCCAAGACGTAAAGAAACCCGGTCTCGCGATGCTCTCCGGTGTGGCGCCAGATCCATTGCGCGAAGCGGCCGCGGCGGCTCACGGCGGGCTTGGGAGAGCCGTCGGAATCTTCGCCGCTCATAAACCCGAACAGCGAGCTTCCCTCGGCCGCCCTTTGCAGTTGGAGCCATTTGCTGGGCATATGCGCGAGATCGATATGCGCGTTCTCGCTCATCGTTGCGTTCGCGTTGCGCAAATTGTAGATCACGAAGGGAAGAGCTCCGACGATCATCGCAAGCGCGGCGACCCGTACGTTGGGCCATTTAATGAGCCGCGCAAGCTCACGGCGGCAGACGAGGATCGTCGCGACTGTCAGACCGCTCAGCGCCCAAAGGAACAGCGCTTTATTCCAAAGCGCGAGCCCTAAGCAGAAGAAGCCCCAGCCGAGGAAACGAATGTTCGATGGGTTCTGAGAGAAACGTAACAAGAGCAAACATCCCGAGACCAGAAGGACGTGCTCGATCGCGACCGGACCCCAATCGAACGTGTTCGTAAGGATGAAAACGGGGTCGGTTGCGAGAAGGAAAGCACCGGCTGCGGCAAAGCTTTGCGGGATGCCCAGCCTGTCCATTAAGTAATAGAAAAGAAAAACCGTTACGCCTCCGATCACCACTACCGGCAGGCGCACGGTCAACACGCTCGGCCCGAACCAATGGATGATCGGCCAGAAGAGCCACGTCTTCAAAGCGCCGACGTAAGTCATGACCATCAGCGGGATATCGTGATGAAGCAAGCGGACGCGAAACTCGCGCGAGGGCCGTTCAAAGAACGGAACTGAGAAAAGCGCCTCGTCTTCCTGGATTCCGGCGTAGGGGATGAAGCCCACGCTCAAGGAAATAAACAGGAAACTTGCGAGCCAGGGGAAGATCGTAAGGGATCTCTTGCCGGTCAAGGAATCAGTATACGGTACGGCATAATAGACGTTCGCCCCACGCGGGCCGGAATACTTTGAATGCACGAAATTTTGCGAGCCATGGGCCACGGCTGCCGGGTTCTCGACCTGGGATGTAAGGAGGGGAGCTTCGGAATGGAGTGCTGCCCCGACGCTCAGGTGGTGCGGCTCGACCGGTTGTTTACCACCACAGGGGCCGATTTCGTCCAGGCGAATTTCGTTCAGGCGGATGCCGCGCGGCTGCCTTTCCGCGACGGCACGTTCGACGCGGTCGTCGCGAATCACTGCCTGGAGCATATAGACGATGTGGACGCGGCACTGTGCGAAATCGGACGGGTAGTGCGCGGTAATGGTGCATTTTACGTCGCGGTTCCGGACGGCTCGAGTTTGACCGACCGGCTGTACCGCTGGATCTATCACGGCGGAGAGCACGTGAACCTTTTTCGATCCGCTGAAGAACTTGCCGCGCGGATTTCCGCCGCGACTCGCCTCGAACTGGTAGCCACGCGAGTTTTGCACAGTTCCTTGTTCTTTCTGAACGGCGCGATATTTAAGCCGCGTCCTCCGCGCCGGTTGTGGCTATTCGCCAACGGGAATCTGCGAGCGATCGCACTGCTCACCTACGCGTTACGCCTCACGGATCGTGCGCTGGGGACACGCCTCAGCGTGTATGGCTGGGCTTTTTATTTTGGGTGCGTCCGGGAACCTGTGGAGACCGCCGCATGGACGAATGTCTGTGTCGGATGCGGTGTCGGCCGGTCGGCGGAGGTGTTGCGTTCAAATCGACTCTTGAAGGGCTGGCTGTTCTTTCCCAGGTTCTACAACTGTCCAACGTGCGGGGCCTTGAACCTCTTCACGCCGGACTAGATCCGCTTTATTATCAATATCTTTAGGATGGGAGTCGCGGGCAGCCGTCCGGCAGTGACCTTAAAATCCGTGTGACACGCGGAAACGTATGAGAGTTTTTAGAGACTAAAGGAACAGTATACGGCAAGGTCCCGAAAGGGACGGTTGAGGCTGAAGGTTCCCTAGTTTCTGCCCGGGAACGTAATACTTTCGGTAGAAGGAACCGATAGGAAGAGGAATCGGGAGCGAGGCCAGGCATCGCTCCTGCCAAATGGCCATTGAATTGCTTGCATCCGGTCAGTAATGTATGGTATGGTTTTACAAATCGCCAGTTTCGAGAGCGGCGCTGATCGAAGCGATGGCATCGGCCTGTATCTGCCAGGTGGGCAGGCGGCTGGATGGCCGACCCGCTCATCACGGTTTCACTTGCGCGGAAGATTGGAGAACGCTGAACCTTTTCTCCAGTTCCCGCGTCTAATCGGCTAGCGCGGCGATAAAAGACCGGCAAAGAGATAGTAGACGCGACAGTAAAAAATAGATCGAAAAAAAACACAGAGACGAAGAGGCAGACATGACAAAGAGTGAATTGAACAAGTTCCGAAACATCCTGGAGGCGAAGCAGGCAGAGCTGGAGCAGTTCGTGCGAAACCGCGAAGGCATCGCGATCGAGAAGAGCCCGGACGCGCTGGACGAAGTGCAACACGCGGCTGAGCGCGAGCTTGCCATCCGCAATCTGGACCGTGAATCCAACCTCCTGCGCAATGTCCGCGCAGCGTTGCGGCGCATCGACGAAGGCAGTTTCGGCGTGTGCCTGCACTGCGAGGAAGACATCAGCCCCAAGCGCTTGGCCGCGGTACCGTGGACCGCGTTCTGCATCCGTTGCCAGGAAGTCGCCGACCGCAACCAGGCCGACGGCTCCGAGAGTCTGGACGAGTTGCTTGTCAACGCGGCCTAAAGCGATGGACGAGCTGCTGGTCAACGCTGCCTAATCCTCGAAGATTATTCCAAGGGCGCGGGCCGTTCGAGACGACCGGCGACCGCGCTCTTGGTGTCTTCAGGGGATCACGCGGATGTAGGAGATCATACGGCCGGCGAGCTCGCGGTCACGGCGCCAGGAGTAGAATCGCGCCGAATCGCAGAACGTGCACGCTCCCGGCGGCGTGATTCGCGTGGCGAGCACTCCATGCCCGGTGAGCTGGCGGCGATTCTCGGCGGCGAGGTCAAGTTTACCGGCGCCTTCCATGCCGAACCGGCTCGCGACTTCTTCTCCGACCTCGTAACAGCAAGCCCCGATTCCCGGCCCGATCGCCGCGATCACGTCTTCGGGCTTGGTTCCGAACTCCGCTTGCATCTTTAGCAGTGACTGGACCACGACTCTATCAGCAGTTCCCCTCCATCCGGCGTGAACGGCGGCGACCGCCCGGCGGCGAGTGTCGGCCAATAGAATCGGGAAGCAGTCCGCGGTACGCACCGAGATTTTGACGCCGGGCTCGACCGTGATCAGCGCGTCAGCTTCTCCGACGCATCCTTCGCGCCGATCGGCGACCAGCACCAAAGAGGAATGAACCTGTTTGAGGATCGCCATGCCCGATTGATCGAGCGGAGCGTGCCGAGTGCCGAAGCCGTGTTCAAGCCACAACAGTTCTTCGAGCAGCGGAGAGATCAAGACCAAGCAATTCCATTATGCATTCACTGCGCCGGCACAGGCAGGCGCAGCGATCCAGCCGCGAGCGTTCCGGGATCGCGAACGGCGATTCGAACCTCGCCGGGCTGGGAGCCGATGCCACCGACAACCACCCTGTACCCTTTTTCCAAAGCCGTCGCGAGTTGTTCCGGGGCAAGATTCACATCGATTCTGCCGGAGTACACATCATGCGTGGCCTGATTGACCAGCAAAACCTCGAACGCCCCGGTGACCCGGCCAGCCTCGGGTTGAAGATGCACGTCGTGCAGATCGACGGTGAGTTCGACCTGACGCATCCCCGGATGAGCCGGCTCCGGCTCGAGTTGCGCAGTCAATCCGATGCCGGTGGAGTCGAGCGGACCGTCTAGCAGCGCCTGATCGCTGAGCCTCGGTGGGGAGGGGGCAGACTTGGTAGCGAGATATCCGTTGCGATAGTGCACTTCCAACGTCTTATCGCGAAGCTTGACGGCAAGACGGTGATACTTGCCGTCGAGCATTTCCTCCGGCGGATAGAACCCGAGCAGGTAGGTGGTGCTCGAATCTTCTTCGGCAGTATGCACGGCGAAAGTGAGATCCCGTGCATCGAAGAACGCCCTCCCCCCGGTGGAAAAGGCATTCTCGCGATCCAACTCATCGTTCGAGCAGAATCCGCAACCCACGGCCCGGACCATCACCGGATACAGAACGATGTTGGCCTGCAGGATCATCCCCATCACCTGGGGAGGGAGCCGGTCCTGAGCCGTCAGCAACACCAGATTCTTTCGCCCGGAGACTCGCGCGAGATGCTGGATCACGACCCTCATTGCGTTGACGGTCATTTCAGCGCGGGCGGCGAATCCGAGTGCATCGGGCACGACCGAGCCGTCGTCCAGAACGTTCCAGGCAAGCAGACCCCCGTAATCCTTGAGGGCCGCGCCGAGCTCCGGCGCGCCGTGGGGCTGATTCACCTTCGCGGCGAGATCCAGAAGCTTCTTCGGATCGCTCGTGAAATCCGTCAATACGTGCAGATTCCGGCCCATAGTGTAGAGAGCCACGTGATTGTCGGCCGCGGAGAGCGAGCGCAGCATTTCGCTGAGACCGAGACGCTCATAGGCGATGAGATCCGGGCTGGTGTTGAGTTGATCGACTAGAATGACGGTCGCCGTGTTAACGGGTTTGCCGGAACTGTCGATCCGGTTCGACACCGCGCCGGGTGGAAAAGACACGGGCGGCGCGGCGACAACGGGCCCGCCGCGCACGAAAGCGATCGGCTGGGGTTTGTCGTTATCGAAAAGCTTGAAATCGTCTTTGGTGAGGCCCTCCAAGGGAGGGCCGGGAGGACCGAAGGGCGGCCCGGTATCGAACAGGTCCCTCAAGAAGCCGCCGACTCCGGGCGGCGTGACATGCCTTCCGCGAACGGTGACCTCGACCTGGACCAGGCGGGTTCCGGATCGGAAGACCGCGGGCGGTTGATCGGGAGCTTGCGCGAACACGGCGGCAAGCGGAATTAGTAGCCCGCACAGGGCCGGCGCGGCCCCCGGGACTAGGAAGGAACTCGCTTTGGCCACCCACGCCAGGCTTCGTTGTGCGGGCGAGCTCCTCAAAAGAAAAGCAGCCCTCACCGCGGCGCCTCTTCTGGGACGGGAATGCGCAGCGATCCGGAGACTCCGCTGGAGCGGTCTCGAACCACGATACGAATTTCACCGGATTGACTGCCCACGCGATCGATATTCAGAACGAATCCGGATTCGAGAGCCTTCCCTAATTCCTCTTGCGTCAAACTCACTTCAAGAGCGCCGGATCGGACGGAATTCGAGCCGGGCAAGAGCAGCAATAGATCGCCCCATCCGATAAAGCGGCCATCTTTGGGCTCGAGGTGAAGATCGTGCGGATCGATAGTCAAGTGAATCCGGCGAAAGCCGGGACGGTCGGGATCGGGCAAAAGCTGCGCGGCGAGGCCGATGCCGTTCGAATCGGCTGGGGATTGGAGTAGCTCGCGCGTATCGGGAGGCTTGGCCGCGATGTATCCGGGACGGTAGTTAATTTCGACAGGCTTATTGGCGATCTTGGCGATCTTAACTGCGAGCCGGTGATACTTTCCATCGAGCGCGTCCTCCGGAGGGTAGAATCCGAGAACGTAGCCGCCACGGGAATCTTCTTCAGCAGCGCGAAGCGCGGAAGGCAGATCCATTGCGTCGAAGAAGGCCTTGCCGCCGGTGGAAACAGCGAGATCGGAGGCTTGGTTCTCCCGCTGCAATTCGGTGAATGGGGACAAGTGCCCGTTCTTGGCGAATCCAGCGCTAAGTGCGCCGGATTCTCCAACGGCCCGGACCAGCACCGGATACAAAGCGATGTCGGAAGCCTGAAGCATCGCGAGAACGGCGGAAGGAATTCGCGGCTCATCCATTAGCCAGACCAGATTCTTGCGCCCGCGCGCTCGAGCGAGATCCCGGACGATGAGCGTAAGCGCACCAATGGTTGTCTGATTGTGGATATCCGCGTTCACTTCAGCCTCGCGGCAGACGATTTTCTTAGCGCAATCCCCATCAGGCTCGGAGCCAGGCGGGTAATCCTGAAGGATGTCCTCCAGCCTGGCCGGCGCGAGATCTCTACCCGGATCGAGCTTGGCGACAGCATCCACCAGCTTCCTGGGATCGGTAGTAAAGCCCTGAACGAGGTGAAGCCGCGCGCCAAGGGCGTAGAGCGCGATCCGGTCCGATTCCGTGAGAGAGCGCAGCAGGTTGACCACGCCTGAGCGCTCATAAGCTTTGAGGTCGAACTGGGTGTTGAGCTGATCGATCAGAACCGCGGTTGCACCGTTGATCGGGCGGCCGAGGTTATCGATGCGGTTGGAGACCGTCCCTGGAGGCAGCGCCGAAGCTTCGGAGCGTGGCGCACCAGAATCCGGCGTTTGGTTGGAGGACGAACCCGCGCGGAACACGGCGATGTCGCGAGGCGTGCCGTTGTCGAGCAGTGTGAAATCGCCCTTGGTCAGGTTAGCAATCATGGGTCCGGCAGGACCGAAGGGAGGACCTGAAGCGAAAGCGTCCAAGAGCGCGCCGTGCACTCCCGGCGTAGGAACCTGCGGGCCGCGCACAACCACTTCGACCTCGACCAAGCCCGTGCCCGAGCGGAAGACCGCGGGCGGTTCCTGCGCGGAGGCGGCGAGAGCGAACAGGGCGAACCAGTGCATCCGGGGACGCATAGTCGAATCAATCGTTGCGAACGGGAACTCGCAGCGACCCGGCGATGCCGGTGGAGCGGTCGCGAACGGCAACGCGAAGCTCACCCGATTGAACGTCGAGGCCGCTCACGCTGACCGAGTAGCCCTTGGCCAGCGCGGTCTGCAAACGCGTCTGAGGGAATCCGACCTGGACAGCTTCGTAGAGAAGGCGGTGCGATCCCGGCGTAAGCAGCATGAGATCGAACGCGCCGCGCACGCGGCCATTGCTCTCCTCCAGCCGCACGTCGTGGAGGTCCACAATGAGGTGCATTTCGCGCAACCCTGGTTTGGCCGGGTCCTGGCTAAGCTGCGCGGTCAAACCGACTCCTGTCAGATCGAGCGGGCTCTGCACCAGCTCACCGCCAGTTTGCCGAGTGGCGACGTAGCCGGGGCGATAGTGGGCAACGAGAGACCGTTTGGAGAGCTTGACGGTAAGATGGTGCAGCTTGCCGTCCAAGCCGCTGGGGGGCGGATAATAACCGAGGATGTAGGCGCTATCGGCGTCCTGCTGCGCGGCGCGAAGCGCTTCAGGGAGATCCTCAGCGTCGAAGAAGGCGCGGCCGCCGGTGATCTGGACGTGGTGCTGCGTCACGACGATTCCATCGAAATCCAGGCTGCGGAGCAGCACTGGATAAATGGCGACGTTCGTTTCCAGAGCGAGGGTCATGACGTCGCTCGGAATGCTCGGACCGTCCATCAGCCAAACCAAGTTCTTGCGTCCGGGAACGCGGGAGAGATGCCGTATGATGAGCCGCAGAGCCCGGTCGCTCATCTCCGCCTGAGTCGCGACCGCCGCGTCAACGCCATCGAGGGCCAGCAGATTCCCGGAATCCTCGAATGCGCTCTTCAGCGCCGCGGGTTTTAAGCGTTTCGGCGAATCGAGCTTGGCAGTGGCCTCTATCAGCGCTCGCGGATCGTCGGTGAAATCTTTCAGGATGTGCAAGCCATCTCCAAGCGAATAAACGGCCGTTCTGGTGTCGACATCGGTGATCTCTTGAAGAAGCTTCTTCATGCCCATCCGGGCATAGCCGCTGAGCTCGAACCTGGTGTCGAGCAGATCGATCAGAACCACGGTCGCGCCGTTCCACGGGAGGCCTCGGCTGTCTTCACGGTTGGAGACGGCTCCTGGAGGCAGGGCGAGCGGATTGGCATCGTGGATCGCGCTGGTGCGAAGCATCGCGACCGGCTGCGGCTTGCCTTCGTCGAGCAGAGTGAAATCGTCCTTGGTGAGACCCTTGACGGGGCCGTGCTTACCGTCGACCACGACTTCGACTTCGACCAGGCGAGTGCCTGAGCGGTACATGGCCGGTTGCGGAAGATTCTCATCAGGGGATGCCGCGGGTGGCGCGGCACGAAGCGCTATCATCGGGGGCTCCGGGATTGCAGGAACGGCAGCCGATTCGATGGCCGCGGCGATCACCGGAGCTTCGACGATCTCCGGCATTGCGGGAGCCGGCGCGGGTGGATCGAATAGGGGATCGAAGAGCAAAGCGGAGACGGCCGCGGATCGTGCGTTGCGGTCCGCTGCCGGCGTTGCCGCGATGTGACGCTTGCGAGAAGCCGAGGGGGCATGAAAAGCGAATGTGGGAGCGGGTGGGGCGTGAAGGAGGACCTTGGGCATGCGCGGAAGAACGGTGAGCCCGTTGGTGGTCACGGCGCCAGCGCCGGCGATGCACAAGATTGCGAGCGAGAATGCGGCGCCGGGTCCGGGCAAACTCTGCGAAAGTGGCCACGGCTGGCCGATCAATCGGCCGATGCGGCTGGAAAGCGACCCGCCATTCGCGGCCAGAGCCGCGCTGGCATGCGCGGGGCGAATGGATTCGACCTCGGCCAGCGCGCGAGCGTAAGTGAGAACGTCGCATCCGCAGGCAGCCACGGCCAAATCGTCGCAACGTAGTTCGCGCTCCGCGCGAATCTGGCCCGAGACCCACCAGACGGCGGGATGATAAAACAACAGAGCTTCGGCGATGCTCTGGAGAACGTTGACCACATAGTCGTGGCGGCGAATGTGGGCGAGCTCATGCGCGAGCAGCGCGGCGATATGCTCCGGCGGAAGGCCGGTGAGGGCGCTGACGGGAATCAGAATCGCGGGCCGGAGCCAGCCGATTACGGTGGGCACTTCGACAAATGACGAGATCAGCACCCGGACCGGACGCCACGTGCGCATCCTCCGGACCAATGTTTCAAGAGCTTGCTGCCATTCGGGAGATGCGGGCCGCGTGGCCGCGGAACGGATTCGTGAAGCGAGCCGCCAGCCTCCGATCAACCGCGCGGAGAAGACGAGAACCCCGGAGAACCACGCTGTCACCAGCCATGGCAGAATGCGCTGCCAATCGCGAGCGGGGACCAAATCCCAGATGGCCGGCGGAGCGAATCCGGCATCCCAACGCAACAGGACAAGGTAGGTAACTATGGGAGCGAGCGTCATCGCGCCGAGCGAGACGCACGCCAGGATGTAACAGGCGTCCGATTTGGAGGATCGTGAGAGGAGGGCTCGCACCGCAGCGAAAGCGGCCGCGATGAGCGTGCCCTGCCATAGGAAGTGCAGGAGGGTCCAACCGAGCAGGACCACCCAGCGCTGCGAGAAGAAGAGACCCGCCGCGGTTGCGAGGTTCATTTGCGCGCCTGCCTTTTTTCGTACTCATCCAGCATGCGGCGGATGTCTTTGAGCTCATCGCGCGAGGCCGGCTGCGCGTTGAGCGCCCCCAGCATCAGATTCTTCGCGGAGCCGTCAAAGGCGCGATGCAACATGTCCGCGGCGATCTGGCTCTGGATTTGTTCCTTGGTGGCGCTGGGCTCATAGACGTGAGAGCGGTAACGTTCGCTGCGCTTCAGCAAACCTTTCTCCGTGAGCACCTGCATCTGCTTGAGCGTGGTGGTGTAGCCGATGTCCTTGCCGAGCAGCTCATGCACTTCGCGGACGGTCATGGGACCGGAGCGCCAGAGGAGCGAGAGGATGTCAAACTCGGCGTCGGTGGGGAGAGACTTCGGAGAAGAGGCGGGACGGCGGGAGCGAGATGCCATGGGGCAAACATACTACGATTTGTCGTCGTATGTCAACGGCGGTTCCCTCGGTTTCTGCGCGCTTCAGTTAACGAGCGTGCTTCCGCAGCACCGTTTGTATTTTTTCCCGGATCCGCAGGGGCACCGATCGTTCCTTCCGGCCTTGGGGCGAGGGTCAGGGGATCGGGCCGAAGAGGGGGAGGGTTGTGGCTGTCGATCCGACCGAAAGTAGCGGTGCGCTTTCACGATTCCAGCCGCCATCTGCACAATGATCTCGTCGCGCTTTTCGGGTCCGATCGGTTCTGGCCGGAGCTCGGGGTCCTCATCGTGCTCGTGGTAGAGCATCAGAACGGGAAGTATCCACCCACACTCCTCGTCATCATTTAGCACTTCGGCCCAGGCTTCTCGGCGCATGTGCATGCCGCGCATGAATCCGCGCGCCCAGTCATTGCCTTGGCATTGGCCATTTGCGTCTTCGAACAGGATCGGAAGGTGAACATCGCCGCCATCCAGCGTCCTGGCGATGCTATTCCAATGACGCATAATCAACCCAAGAATGTCCCTGGCTTGGTCGAGCGTCTCGAAGGCCGCGGTTTCCGACATCTTCCCGCCGAATAGTTCCGGCAAATATTCGCTCGGCGGTACGACTTCCGGGCCCGCGATCAATGCGGCGAAGAAGCCGTCAAGTTCCTCCAGGTTCATTGCGTGACCTTTGGAACTCCTCAGGAACTCCGTCAGGCGGTCCATTTCCGTCTCCGTCAGAGCTCCTTCTGTCGAAAGGTTTTTCATTCTCACCGCGCCCGTATGCAATCCAGCGTATCCGATCGAGCTGGGAGTCGGGCGGTCCCGCCCCGGGGCAAAGAGACAAACCACATTACGGTCTCCAATACGCATTGCCTGGTCCTATAAGATGTCAGGGGGGCATTCGGGAAATGGCATACGATCTGATCGTTATTGGCGCCGGCAGTTCCGCGGCATATTATCTTGGCACTCTTCGAGATTACGATCTCAGCAAAACGTCGCAGACGGTGAGCATTGTGGTAATCGGCAAGGCCGATCCATGGGGCGGAGCCCGAGGTTACCAGCCAGGGACCTACGCGCAGAACATCAACCAGAGCCAGCAGATGGCCGCGCATCGGGACGGATCGACCGCGCCCATGTCGCAGGACGCACGCGATCGCGTGCAGTGGGCGGATAAGAACCGCGAGATCATCAGAGCGGTTACCGGGAAGGATCCGGTGGACGACGAGGTGGTCAAAATCACGAAGGATACGGAGCCGCTTTCGAGCGACGCGTCACCGCTCTCGAACCGTCCGACGGTTTTCCGGGTACAAACTCGGCAGAAAGTGTATTACGGACGCAAATTAGTCATCGCCACCGGCGCGGGGATCGAGGACGACAAGCACGAGTATCACATGGCGCCACCGGAGGCGACGGGGTTTCTGTCGAAGAACCCAAGCAACAAGGCGTGCATGAACCTGGACACGTTCATGCGAGACGTAAAGAAAGACATGACCGCTAATCGAGACAAGAAGATGATCGTCGTTGGCCCGGCGGCCGGCACCGACGCGATCATGCAGGCCGGAACCGTGGGATTCCGGCCCGAGAATGTTTACTGGTTCATGTCCAATGTAGATGCGTCCGGGCTCATCAACGTAATCGATGCGCCGAACCGGTTTTCGCGCGAAGAGGCCGCGAAGCGTATCGTGGCGGTGGATCGAAGCAGGATGATCGCATTGGGCAAGGACGGCAAACTGAGCGTGACGTTTACCCGGACCGGAGGGCTGAGCGTGAGTTCTCCGCTGGAGGTCGACTACTACGTTTACGCCGTTGGCCAGGAGAAAAAGAGCGCGTTGACGGGTAAACAGACTGACGAGGAGGTGGCAAAGAGTTTCCTGGACCGGGATCTGTTGCAGCAGTTGAGGCCGCTTTACGACGTCAACCAGCAATTGGCTGAGTTTGGAAAAAGCTCCGCTGCGTACCAGCACGTGACCGGGTTGCAACTGGAGGGTTCGACGCCAGAGGACGGGCTCCTGGTGATCGGCGCGGCCGCCTACCAGATCGCGATGCGAGAGACAATCGACCATTCCTATTTGCAATATGAGTTCACCACGCTTCGAAAAAAGCTGACCGAAAAGACCAGTTGCTTCGTGGAGACGGCGAACCGATACTATCCGGAACTGATCAAATCGCCCGATACACTAAGTCAGTTGCGCGGAATCAAGCACGTGAAGCCGAGATTGGCCTGCGAAGAGCGCGACTTTCTGCTCGCATTCGAGAAGAAGTTGAAGGAAGGCCTCCTGGGCGATAGGCCCTCCAGCAACGGTTCCCGCACCAAAGCCGTGCAACTGACCAAGGAGCTGCTGGGAGACGCAAAGGATCTGTGTTACTACTACAAGCTCCGAGTGGATGCTTCCGAATACCTGTACGAACAAAACGGGGTGTTGAAGGATAAAATGAGCGTGGCCGAGATGCAGACCGCCGGCCACAAGCGCATGCTGCCCAACACGGTTGGCGGAACGGGAGGCGGCGCGGCGCCGTTGCTGGGAGCCGTCGAGCGCAACATCAGCGGCATGAATGCGACGGTCCCGCAGCATGTAAGCAATCGGTCAGACGTGACCAAGGGGTTGAATTTCCTGGAATCGCCCACGGTGATCCGGATCTTCATGGCGCTCCACTATCCCAATATTCCGGAGATCCAGGCGCAGAAGTTTATTTCCGAAGTACTAACGACACGAAAGACCAAGGACAACGGTTTCAACAGCCAGGAGATCGCGGATTTTCAGAAGCAGTTAAATCTGCTCGACAAAACGGAGGCGCTTCGGCTCAGGTCCCTCAATCGGACGCCAAGCCCAAACGTGACGCCGTTCCGTAGTAACGGATGACGTCGGCGGCTTTCCAGCCCGGCGTCACACCTGTTGTTGCGCGCGAGCTCTGACGGCGGCGCGAATTCCTTCACGGCGGCGCTTCAAAATCGCTTCGGCGTCGGGCTCGGCCATCACCACGGCCTCCATGTACTTGCAAATATCCGGCTCGCCGGAAACGCTCCTCAGCTCGGCAAGATAGGGTTGGATTTTACTGAAAGTCGCGAAAATTTCTCCGTGCGCCGCGCGGAAGGCGTCGCCGTCGATTGCGCCGGTGGTTACCAGGGAAGCTGCCATGTCCCAGTAGCCGAGCACCATGCGGAACGCCGCATTGCGTTCTCCACTCGCCATCGCGATGAGATCGGCGAAGGTCTCAGGGTTGAACTCGACCAAGAACCACGCGCGCGCTTCTCGCAACGCAGGCTCGCGGCGGAGATCGAAAAGCTGGAGATTTAACTGCGCGCTCTCGAACGGTGTCGGCATTTCGGGAGGTCTATGGCAGCTTCGCTTCGATGTTGGCCAGCTCGGCGTCGATGGTGGAGGTGTCTTCGGCCCCGTATTTCTTGGTGGTCGTATATTCGAGCATCTTCACGTAGCCGGCCTCGCTAACGTCTGAATTGTAGCGGTAGAGGGTGATGTCACGACGATGGTCGCTCCACCGGATCTCGCCTTCATCGCGATGCCAATCCGCCGTAACGAGAGCGCCGTTTAAACGGCCGGTGCTGAAGATGCGCACTTCCCCGGACTCCACGGCAGACACCAGGTGGAAACGATCCTGCCGCGGGTCGTACACCCAGACGGCCGTTTCGGGAATCTGACCGGTTGGATAAAGCGCCTGGGCCTTCATCACCAGACCGCGGACCGGCGCGCTGCCCGATCGCAGCGGCTCTACATTGAAAGAAGAGAATACCTGAAACGTCAAGTTCGAATTGAACAGGTCCTTAAAATAGGCGCATTGGTTCGCTTGAGGCGCGGTGCGGACGAAACAAATTCTCGATTGGCTGGGTCCCTCATCCGAATCGAATTCGCGCGCCGGGCCGGCTGCCGCGGTTACCACGGCCTTCCAGTCTCCCGTGGTCCCAAGCGCGGACTTAAGGTCAAAAGGCGGCTGCTCGCGATATTGGGGAAGCGTGGCCGCAGTGAGGTGCGGTTGGCTCGTTACAATCGCCATAGCAAACAGAAGGGCTCGCTTCATTCTATTTCACCTGCCCTCGCGCGATTTCACCAACCTCGCGACGGTACACGACGGAAGAGGAAGTCGTTGGCGCGCCGAGCCGCCTCTCGATGGGCTTGAAGCGCATCTGTGTAGGCCTTTGAAGCGGCGATTCAGATCTCGTTCGGCAGAGGCGCTCCTCGGGGAGCGGAACGCTTTACTTCATCGAAGCGCTTGCAGGCCCGAAGCCAATCCTCCCCGGCCTTACGCGAGTCCTCACGAAGGTTCCGTCGAATCTCCACTTCGTCCTTCACATCCGCGAGACTATCACAAGCGCGCGGAGTGGATCTACCTCATCGGCTCTGTCGCTTGGGCTAAGGGAACGGTTAAGGTTCCGATCCTGCCAGTGGCCAAATTGCCGACTAGCAGGCGGAGGTAGGGGATGCCGCGTTCCAAGGCTTCCGCGTAAGTTGCGGGGCGAAGGTTGAAGATCGCGGTCCGCGAGACGACGTGTCCAACCTGCGTGGCATCGGCGGCAATGAAGCGACCCACGACTTCGGCTTCCCCTTTCCATAGGCCATCGTGAAATTCCAGGTCGAGGCTGGCGGCATCGATGGCAACGGACAAATCGAGACGGTCTTTTCCGCGGCTGGCTTGGGCGGTGATGGCGATCGCAGTCGCGTCTACGGGCCGGTTCAACGCTTGGATGAGCGCTGCCACGGGCTCGCGGATTTCGGTTTCGGCGGATCGGGGTCATAGCTGGGGCGATAGCGCAGCGTGAGACCCGGACGGCTTACCCGAATGGCGATGCGGTGTGGCATGGGGTCATCTCCTTTGCCCGGCTGATAATAACCGAGCGTGTAGCTAACGCGGCCGTCGTCTATCGCCTCGCGCATCGCGACGTCGAGATCGTTGCGCTTGTTGTAAACGATGCCCCCGGTCATTGCGGCGAGCATCTCCGGGTCGCCTCTTGAGCCGGCCTTAACGCCGTTCAGGTCGACGGGGTAGATGGCGACGTTGGCTCGGGCGAACTTCAGGTCGGCTTTCGGACTGATGAAGAAGCGGGTGGAGAGCAGCGGTGCGATTCGCGAACGTGTTCGGAGGCAGCGTGGTGTAGACAACGGCTTGCTGGCCTCCGTGAGGAACACGCGGATCTCCTGCGGCGAACCGTTATCGAGAAGGGTGAAGTCCTCACGGCGCAGATCGGAGACCGGAGCTCCGTTCTTATCCTGCGCGATGACGCTGAGCTGCACCAGCTTGGTGGTTGCGTGGAAGACGGCATCCGGCGATGAGTCAGGCACCCCTTGCCCGTACAGCACGCCGGTTAGCACGCACACGATAACGGAGGACTTCACCGGCTATTGCAACGGGCGGAAGGTGATCGTCGTGACCTTGCCGTCCTGGTCGAGCATGATGCGCCACTCGGTCGACGCCTTCTCGAATTTCACTTCGTAGATGTCCGCGCCGGCGGGTCCGACGCCCGTGAATTTCACGCTCTGGAGAGCGCCGAATCCGTCCATGACGCCCTTCAGTTGAGGCAACTGCTGGCGCGTGGCGTCCGCGGTCGGGCCGCTCATGATTTCGTATTTCGGCTGGCCGCTCTGAATTCCTTGAATCATTCCGCGAAGCGCGGCTTCGGTTCCGGGCGACTGCGTTTGATCCTTAACACGCTTGGCAAGATCGTCGGCGGCGCGCTTGGCGTCCTCCTCGCTGATGCGCTTCGCGGGCATGTCGCGTCCGTTCTGATGAAGAGTGAGCTGCGTTGCAGCACCCGTCGGACCGGCGTCAAATGTGATCTGCGCGTCGACTACCTTGAGAAAGAAGTTGCGGTCGTTTTCCGCAAAGATCTCGAGTTTTGGCTGCCCGGTAAGTTGGGCGTAGAAGCGATCGCCATCGCGGGATACAGTCATCACAGCGTTGGGCGCGAGTTGGTACGCGCCCACGTACCGGTCGAACGTTTTCGGATCGACCTTGGTTTCGATGTGCTCGGTAGGCGGCTTGACCTGAAGCAGAGGATAGCTCGCGTTGAGTAGATGCCGGCCGATGTCGTCCACGCCGGCATCGTTCGAGAGATTGGTCAGCGCGACGACGCCCACGCGAGCTTTGGGATCGAAGCCCACATAACCGCGATAGCCGCCGGTTCCGCCGTTGTGCCAGATGATGGAGTTTCCATCCTTGGTCTGTACGTGCCAGGCATAGGCGATCTGCATGTCGGGCGCGCCCGCCGGCCGGCGGACCGAAAGTTCATCGGCCATGTCCTGAGCGAGCGGTGTCTTGCTGTAACCCAGATTTGCCGCGAGGAACGTCAGCATGTCATTCGCCGTGGATCGAAGCGCGCCCGCGCCGGCCAGGGTCGGGATATCCCAATTTTTGGTTTCGGAGAGAGTCGCGGTGTGCCCGACTGCTAGCCGAGCCTTCATGTCGGGCGTCAGCGTGACGCGCGTGTTCGTCATGCCGACCGGATCGCAGATGCGGGAGCGGACCATGGCTTCATAACTCATCCCGGCGCGCAGCGTGAGCGCGTGGCCGAGCAGGCCGACGGCGAGATTGGAATATTCGTATTGCGACCCGATATCGCGGGTGAGCTGATATCCCGAAAGAAAGTCGTACATCTGCTGCACCGTGTAGTCCGCGTAAGGATTGTCGGGATCCTTAGGCGTCATGTTGTTCGGCATCCGCGGCAGGCCGGAGCTTTGCGTGGAGAGATCGGCGAGCGTGATCTTGCGGCCGTTGCGCTCCGGCACTTTGACGCTGGCGGGGAGGAATTTCGAGACCGGATCCGTCAGAGCGACCTCGCCCTTGCGCACCATGTCCATCAGCATCAGCGATGTGAACACCTTACTAATCGATCCGATCTCGAACACGGTGTCGCCATCCAGATGACGTTTATCGTTCTTAGCCAAGCTGCCGTAAGAGACCACGCGGCGGCCGTTCTGATCGATTACGCCGACCACGATGCCGATCCCTGAGGTTTCCGAGCCGACGCGATCGGCGAGGATCTTGTGAATCTCGGCGTCCGACGGAACTTGGCCGAAAGCGGCCATAGGGGCCAGGATCAATCCGATCAGCAACGGGGCAATCAGGCTTTTGGTCATAGGTGCTCCTTGTGGAACAATACTACGAGTGGGAATCGTAGTCAATGACGGCGCTAAAATCGAAAAGATCCCATGCAATTTCTTCACGAGAGTTTAGTTGAACTGATCACCCAGACCGCGACCAATCTCCCGCCCGATGTGCGCGAGGCAATGGGGGTCGCGATAAGCGCGGAGACGCCGGGCACGCAAGCCTCGCAAGCCCTGGGCATCATCGCCACGAACATCGATATGGCCGCCGCGGACGAAGGTCCGATTTGCCAGGACACCGGCATGCCGACGTTCGACGTACATACCCCGGTTGGCGTGAATCAGATCGAAATCCGCAAAGCGATTCGAGCGGCTGTGGCGGAGGCGACCAAGCGCGGCAAGCTGCGGCCGAATTCGGTCGATTCGCTTACCGGGAAAAACTCCGGCGACAACGTCAGTGATGAGACTCCCGTGATTCACTTCGAGCAGTGGGAGAAGGACGAAATCGAAGTGAAGCTGATCCTCAAAGGCGGCGGCTGCGAGAACAAGAACATTCAGTATTCGCTGCCCTCCGTGCTGGATCATCTGGGCAGCGCGGGGCGGAATTTGGAAGGCGTACGCAAGTGCATTCTTCACGCGGTGTGGCAGGCGCAAGGACAAGGCTGCGCGCCGGGCGCGGTGGGCGTGTGCGTGGGCGGCGACCGCGCTCACGGGTACCAGCTCGCCAAGTATCAACTGTTTCGGACACTCGATGACACCAATCCCGTTCCGGAGCTGGCCAAGCTGGAGGCCGAGATCATGGATGAGGCGAACCGGCTCGGCGTCGGCGCGATGGGATTCGGGGGCAAATCATCCTTGATCGGGTGCAAAATTATCGCGGCGAACCGGCTGCCAGCGAGTTTTTTCGTTTCTGTCGCGTACGAATGCTGGGCGTTTCGAAGATTAGGCGTGCGGCTCGACGCATCGACTGGCGCCATCACGCAGTGGCTGTATCGCGATCCGGAGCGCCCCGTGGAAAAGATGGCGCGATCGGAAGGGTTCCCGCTGACCGGGCGCGAAGTGGTCCTGCGCGCTCCCCTCACCGAGGCGCAGGTTCGCGCTTTGAAGGTCGGTGATGTTGTGGTCGTGCAGGGGGAAATGTACACGGGACGAGACGCTGTGCACGCTTATTTGATGAAGAACCCGCCGCCGGTGGATCTGCATGGAGCAGTGCTGTATCATTGCGGGCCGGTGGTGCTCAAGCGGGGCGACACGTGGACCATCAAAGCTGCCGGCCCGACCACCAGCTCGCGCGAGGAGCCCTACCAGGCCGACATCATCAAAAACTACGGCGTTCGCGCGGTAATCGGCAAGGGCGGGATGGGCGCGAAAACGCTCGCGGCGCTAAAGGCCCATGGAGCGGTGTATTTGAACGGGATCGGCGGCGCGGCGCAGTATTACGCGCGACGAATCGACAAGGTGCTGGGGGTGAATCTGCTCGAGTTCGGAATTCCAGAAGCCATGTGGCACTTGAGCGTGCACGATTTCGTGGCGATCGTGACCATGGATTCGCACGGCAACAGCCTGCACGCGGACGTCGAGAAAGAAACCGGCGAGCGCCTGGAAGAATTGCAGCAAGCGTAACGCAGGTTTTGCCGGAACGCATCCCTCTTATGGATGCGTCTCTCCCGAATCATCGAAACGCTGCACCCGGCGTACTTCGATTTCGTCATGGCCACCGGGATTGTCGCGATAGCCGCGAACCTGGAGCATCTATGGTGGCTGCCGCTCGGGCTCACGTATCTGAATATCGCGGCGTGCGGCGTATTGCTGGCAATGAATGCCGTCCGGTTGGCTTGTTTCCGGCAGAGATTCCTCAAGGACCTCGCTGATTTCGAACGCGGGCCGGGGTTCTTCACGGCCGTAGCGGCCTTCGGCATTCTCGGCAATCAAGCCCTCACGATTCTGAACCAGCCTGGGATCGCCAGAGCGCTATTCATCGCCGCGCTGCTGCTCTGGGTCGGCTTTAACTACACCGTATTTGTCGAAGTCACGGTTAACGAGAGAAAGCCGCGCTTCGAAGAAGGAATGAACGGAGGCTGGCTTATTTCGGTGGTCGCGACGCAGTCCGTGGCCGATCTCGCGGCGCGCCTTTCCGGTTACGTTTCGAGACCGGATCTAATGCTGTTTGTCGCGTTGAGCATGTGGCTGGCCGGAGGGATGCTTTACATTTGGCTGATTTCGCTGATTTTTTACCGGTTCACTTTTTTTCCCTTCAAGCCGGATAGCTTCTTGCCGCCGTTCTGGATCAATATGGGCGCGATGGCGATTTCCGCTTTGACCGGAGCGGCCCTGGTCGACAAGGCTCAGAGCGCGGCGTTCCTGAACGGCTTGCTTCCATTCGTCAAAGGACTGACTATTCTGTTCTGGTCAACGGCAAGCTGGTGGGTTCCGATGCTTGCAGTCCTGGCGTGCTGGCAGCACGTGATCCGGCATTTCAACCGGCCGTATAATCTGCTGTACTGGAGCGCCGTGTTTCCCTTGGGCATGTACACAGTTTCCACGTATGAGCTTGCGCGAACGCTTGACTTGCCGTTCCTAATGGCGATTCCGCGCGTATTTGTGTACATCGCTTTGATTGCCTGGCTCGCCACGCTCGCGGCCATGCTGCACAGTATGCGAATTCACTGGGAGGACGGATCAGGAGCAAGACGGAATGATTCAACTGAAACGCGTCTACGAAGCGCCCTCTAAAAAAGACGGAGTTCGCGTCCTGGTCGAGCGACTGTGGCCGCGCGGAATCCGCAAAGAAGACCTCGCGATGGAGGATTGGCGGAAAGACGCCGGTCCCAGCGATGCGCTTCGCAAATGGTTCTCGCACGATCCCGCGAAATGGGATGCATTCAAGAAGAAATATTTCGCGGAACTCGATAAGAGGCCGGACGCCTGGCAGCCGATCCTAGAATCGGCCGCGCGCCGGACTGTGACGCTGCTTTATTGCTCGCGCAACGAAGAACATAACAACGCGGTCGCGATGAAGCAGTATCTCGAGCGGAAGCTTGGGCGCAAACGCCCGAAAGCGTAATCGGCTATTTCACGGCCATCGTCAAGCCGGCCTGGCTCTGCGTTCCGCCAACAGTCACGATCACCGGCTGAGCGGCGCCGGGTTGGATGGATGACGGAACGGTCACGTTGATCTGAATGAGTCCGGGGACTGAGCCCGGAGGCGCTTGCGCGGCCAGAACTGTAGCAGCCGTGCCGCCGATCGTGACCGTGGGAGCGAGTACCGGCGTGACCGCGGGACTCGCCGGAATAAGCTGGTTGTAGACCGCGGACGTGGTGGTGCCGGCGCCGGTCATGTAGATGACCGCCGTAGAGCCTCGCAACGCAGGATTGCTACTGGAGTTGACGCTGTAGTCGCCGGTTGACGCGATGTAATTGAGGATGGCTCCCTGGCCCGAACCAGACGCCGCAAGCGAATAGATTCCCGGATCGGACGCGACAACCGTGATGATGAACGCCTGCGAAGCCAGATTACCGTAAGTCACGACGACCTGCGCGGAGGGTCCGCTCAAGGAGTACGGAACGATCACGCCGACTTGCGTCGCGCTGGTATAAAGCACGGGCGCGGGCGTGCCGTTGATCGTGACGGACGTGGAGGCACCGGTCGCAGGCAAGGATGTGGGAATCGGCGGCGTGGTCGGATCGAAGACGGTGAGCTGCGCGGGCCCCAGGCCGAGACCGAAGATGGTGATGAGGTCGCCCGGCGCGACGTTACCCTGCGCCATGCTCGCCGAATTGGTGACAGCGAGGATTTGGGGACCGGGTCCGTAAACCTGAAATTGCTCTTCATTCGACGTTCCTCCGCCGGGAGCAGGCGTGGTCACGGCCAGACGCAGGAGACCCGCGGAAGCAAAATCGGGCGCGGGAATGTTCGCCAGCAGAGAATTGTTGCCGACGATGGTTGCCGGGATCGGACCCAACGAACCGTCCGAGGATGGCGTTCCGCCTAGTACACCGGCAGCGCTAAGCGTTAAGCCCGCCGGAAGGTTCTGCGCGGACCAGGTATATGGCCCTCCTGTGCCGCCGTTGGCTATCAGCGTGAACGGCCCGTATACGGTTCCGACCGTTCCGGTCGGCAGCGGCGCGGCCGCGCCCGTGATGGCGATAGCAGTCGATCCGGCCGGCGTAATGACCAGTTGGACAAGCGCCGATGTGATCAGGGGCGTCGCGGAGCTATCCGTCACCTGTACCCAAAATTGGTAGTTGCCC
>JASHRP010000359.1 GCA_030037375.1 Bryobacteraceae bacterium
GCCGAATTTTTCTTCAGTCGCCACAAAACCCCATCTGCTCTACAGCCGTCCCCTCGACCCCTCTTCGTCCGGCGGCTCGCTCTACCGATTGCATTTCAGTGTACAACACCCGCGCGGCGATCATTCGCCAGCATCCTCTCTGCTCTGCTTCTCCATTTGGCGAAGCTCAGCGATGAATCCCAGAGCTTCTTCCATCCGGCCTTCGCGTTCCGCTATCTTCACCCGCGACCGGAGGTCATCTATCTGGCGCTTTCTCAATCCAGCGTGTAGCTTGCGCAGGCAGGAACGGGCCTGCACCAAGCTGGATTCCTCGCCACTCATATCATCGGCCGCAATCACTTCATGCAATAGCCCCTGAGCGGGGGGATTCAGCCGGGCTTCCAGCGCCGAGAACGCGGCTGGTCCCGTCAATCCGTTCACGTGCCGCAATGCCTCGAAAATTTCCCGCGTAAAAAAGCCTTCGGTAAGCTCAGGCGTTAACCGCGGCAGCACTTCCGCCCGAGCCTCATCGTTTCCCAGCAGCGCGCCAAGCAGAATTCGCTCCATCGGGGGAATGACCGAGGCCGGCCGGGCCTCGACGGGCGCGGGCGCGCGGCGTTCCGCCGCCATTCGCTTGAACTGGTCCAGAACCACTCCCGGCTCGACGCCGAGATAAGAAGCGATGTCGTTCGCTACTGCCGCGCGTTCCAGCTTATCGTGAATCTTTTGAACCGACGGCAGGAGAAATTTGAACGCGTCCATTCTTCCTTCAGTCGTTTTAGGAAAACGTGCGCGGGCGCGATCTGCCAGCCAATGAAAATATCCGCCCGCGGATTCGACTCTGGCGCGATATGCATCGGCGCCCCGCTCCTTTACGTACTCATCCGGGTCCAGCCCGCCTTCGAGCGTGAGCACGCGAATATGCAAACCCTCATCCAGCAGGAGTTGGATCGCCTTCTCCGCCGCATTCGCTCCGGCTGCATCAGGATCGTAATTCACGACAACCGTCCCAGCTAGGCGATGCATCGTCCGCACCTGATGCGGGGTTAGAGCGGTGCCGCAGCTCGCGACCACCTCCCGAACGCCCGCCGCATGTGCGCCGATGACGTCCATGTAGCCTTCCACCAGGACCGCCCGATTCTGCTTGCGCACGGTGTCGCGAGCTCGATGCAGGTTATATAGGACCGATGACTTCCGGTAGATGGGCGTTTCCGGGGAATTTACGTATTTGGGCTGCTGATCGTCTTGCATCGCGCGCCCGCCGAATGCGATTACCTTCCCGGTTTCGTTGTGAATGGGGAACATCAGGCGGCCGCGGAACGTGTCGTAGAAACCGGAGCCCTCCTGGCGGCGGCGAACTAGCCCTGACTGCTCCATCTGGTCCGGCGCGAACCCTCGGTCGGAGAAGCGCCGTAGCAGCGCTTGGCCGGCGGGATCCGCAAATCCGATCCCAAATGTTTCAATCATTTCCTGCGGAACGCCTCGCTTGGCAAGGTACGCGCGAGCCTCGGCTCCCTGCGGCGAGCGTAAGCCGTCCTGAAAAACCTGCGCCGCCAACGCGTGCATTTCGTGAAGCGTGCCGCGCAGACGGGTTTCGGCGTCGGAATATTCGGAGCGCTTGGGCATGGGAATGCCGTTGTGCTCCGCCAACTGCTTGAGGGCTTCGTAAAACGTGAGCCCTTCGATTTCCATCACGAACTTCAACACGTCTCCGCCTACGCCGCATCCGAAGCATTTGTAAATCTGACGCGGCTGGTTGACGTTGAAGGACGGGGTCTTTTCCTGATGGAAGGGGCACAGGCCGCGATACTGCCCGGTGGTCCCAACGCGGTTCAGGCGCACGTATTCCCCCGCGACTTTGACAATATCGATGGAGGATTTTAACTGGTCGACAAACTCCACTGCTTTCTTCCAGTGTAGGCGGGAAACGGCTTGAGCGGGCGTGCGCGGGTACGGCCGAGACCTGTATAATCTCGGGCATGCCGGTAGATGCGTGTCAGGCGTCGGGGATGGCTCCGCTGCATTTTGAGGCGTTCAGGCAGGTCGCGTTTCAGCTCAAGCGAATCATCGTGGTGCGCAACACCAATCAGAAGTCCACGCCGTGGATCATTCTGGGATATCCGCCCAAGCCGATGTCGATCAAGTGCCATACCAGCAAGACCACGGGCAAGGTCACGGCAGTGAACCAGAACGAGATCAACGCGTGCCGTGACGCTGGGTTTTACGTGATCGACCAGGACGGAATCGCGCGCGGCCGGTTGCCGCAGGACGCGCTTCAGGTGAAGTTCCCGTTCAATACCCCGGAGATGAATGAGCCTGGGCAGGTGATCGATAAGTTCCGGAAGAAGGCGCTGGTCGGCGACTACGATTTGCTCGCCGTGATCGATCCGTCCGCGCCAGGACGCAACATTACGCTCGCGGCTTCCGATGGGCGCATCGTCGACAACCGGATGAGTCCGGATGTGCAGCGCGTGATGCAGGCGGTGAATCAACTGCTCGACATGCCTCGGGTGATGCATGGAGCGCACGATCAGTTCTCCGGCTTCCCGGATTCCGGCGGGAGCACGGCATTCTTTCCTAATAAGGACGTTACCGCGCTGCTGACGCCGGACGACGTTCGAAAATTTTACGCCGGCATCGGGCGGCAAACGATCGCCGGAAAATACTGAACGGACTTAGGGGAGGCGACTTGTGAAACTGTCAATGTTCGCGAGCGTAGTTTGCGTGATGAGTTTCGCCTCGCTGGCGAGCGCCGGCGATGATGGAGCTCGGCTGCTGCGGCTGGATCATTACGTTCAGGTCAAATCCAGCGTGCCCGCGATCGCCGGGCAGAGCACGGAGATTTACGTCCGCGAAGTGGTCGAATCCGGGGTCGCGATGCGGAGTGGGCCCGCGCAGGATCGCGTGGCGCTGTTCATTCATGGCGCGGGGACGCCCGGCGAGGTCGCGTTCGATGTTCCTTATCAGGACTTCAGTTGGATGGCGTATCTGGCGCACGCGGGCTTCGACGTGTTTGCGATGGACATGAGCGGCTATGGCCGCTCCACGCGTCCCAACGCCATGAACGATCCGTGCAATCTGACCAAGGCGCAGCAAGCGTTGTTCGTTCCGTTTTTGATCGCGGGCGAGTGCGCGGCCAGCTATGCGAATCAAATGACCACGCTGCCTTCAGACTGGCACGATATCGACGGCGTGGTGGATCACATTCGGGGGCTGCGGCATGTGGAGAAGCTGAATCTGCTGGCGTGGTCGCTGGGAGGGCCGAGGTCGGGCGGCTATGCGGCGCAGCACTCGGATAAGGTGCTGAAGCTGGTGCTGCTTGCGCCGGCTTACAATCGCAACGCGCGAGCCGACGCTCCGGCTCAAGTCCCGGCTACGGGCGCGGCGTTCAATACGCAGTCGCGCGAGGAGTTCATCGCAAATTGGGACCGGCAGGTCGGCTGTCCCGCGCAGTACGAAGCCGGCACGCGGGACTCGGTGTGGTCGGAGATGCTGGCTTCGGACCCGGTGGGCGCGACTTGGGGAACGGGCGTTCGGCGCGCGCCGAATACCACGACCTGGGGATGGACCACGGCGGTGGTCGCGAAGACGCAAATTCCCACGCTCATGGTCTCTGGCGCGCACGACAAGCAGGTCAATCCGGATCGAGTGAAGGAATTGTACGCGGACATCGGATCGCCGAAGAAGGTGTTTGTCGATTTGGCTTGCTCCTCGCACAATGCAATGTGGGAGAAGAATCACATGCTGCTGTTTCAGGCTTCGCTCGAGTGGCTGACCAAGGGAACGGTCAACGGCAAGGAGCAGGGGATGCTGCAGTTGGGTTATTGAGAATTGGAC
>JASHRP010000360.1 GCA_030037375.1 Bryobacteraceae bacterium
GCCGGAACACCTCGGTTGCGTTCACCGCCAGCGGACTGTCGACGAAAATCGGTATGGAAGGAACTTTCTGCGCGTCCATTAACTCGTGAAGCAGCAGCACCAGTTGCTGTGTGCGTCCGACCGCGAAACTAGGGACGATGATTTTGCCTCCACGCCCGGCGGTGCGGTTGACGATGGCGGCCAGCCTCTCCCGAACATGTTCGAGTTTTTTGTGAAATCGGTCGCCGTAGGTGCTTTCCATAATCAGGTAATCCACCGGATCGAGCTTCGCGGGATTGCGAAGAATCGGCAGGCCGGGGCGTCCGACGTCGCCCGAGAACGCCAGCCGTACTCCGTCCGCTTCGATCTCGACGGAAGTTGCCCCCAGCATGTGCCCGGCTTCATAGGTACGATATCGCAGGCCTTGCGCCAATTCATGATCTTCGCCGAGCATCACGGGCCGGAAGAGCGGATAAGTTTTGGACGCATCTTCGGGCGTGTAGAGCGGCACGCACTCGGAATCGTCCCGGCCGATCTTACGGCGATGATCGCGGCGCAAATTGCAGAACTCCGCGTCTTTCTCTTGAAGATACGCTGAATCCGCCAGCATGGCCAGGCACAGATCGACAGTGGCGGGGGTGGTATAGATCGGCGAACGGTACCCGTTATGAACCAGCGTCGGCAGATTGCCGCTATGGTCGATATGCGCATGCGAGAGAATTACGAAATCGATGCTGGATGTTTGAAACGGGAAGTGGCTGTTCCGTTCGAATGCCTCCGCTCTGCGCCCCTGGTACAGGCCACAATCGAGAAGAAATCGCTTACCGGCGGCTTCCACGTGATGCATCGACCCGGTGACGGTTCGGGCCGCACCCCAAAATGTCAGTTTCATGGACACTATCACTATACGATGCAATCGCATGCTCTCCACTACCTAGTACCCGTATTATTCTTAGAGACATGCGGCGCTTAATCCTCACCGTGCCCCTCATTTTTCTCGCGGCCTGCAGCTCTCCCCCACCGGAAAAACCGGTCGCCAAAGCGGAGCCCAGCGGTCCGGACGCCACCACTACCAGCAAGAATCCCGTGGCCAAGTTCATTGAGCTCGCCGGTTTTCGGCTGACCGAGACGAGCGCGAATAAGCTGAAGATCGTCTTTACCGCCATCAATCACTCCGAAGCGGATCTGGAAGAGCTTCAGGTGCACGTGCGCCTCATGGCGAGATCCGCAAAGGAAGGCGACGAACCGGTTGCCGAATTCGACGCCAAGATCCCGGGCCTGGGTCCCGAACAGGACCACGACGTAACCGCCGCCGCGACAACCAAACTGCGCGTTTACGAGATGCCGGACTGGCAGTTTCTCCGTGCGGAGTTCGATATCACCTCGCCATCTCAGTAAAAAGTCAGCTTAAGTAAAGAACAAGTGACCACGGATCGTCTGTATTACACCGACAGTTATGTGCGCGAATTTAGCGCGCGCGTGATCGAAGCCGGCGCCGGCGGACTTCGCGTGATTCTGGATCGCACGGCGTTTTACCCCACCTCGGGCGGGCAGCCGTTCGATCTCGGCACGCTGGGCGGCTCGCGCGTGCGGGAAGTGATTGACGAGGAAGAGCGGGTAATCCATCTGTTGGAGGCTCCGCTTGCGTCAGACGCGGAAGTCGAGGGACGGATCGACTGGGATCGCCGCTTCGATCATATGCAGCAACATACCGGCCAGCACCTGCTTTCAGCCGTATTCGAAGAACTATACTCGATGCCGACCGTGAGTTTTCATATGGGCGCGGAGACCTCGACCATTGATTTGCGGGCTGGTTCGCTCGATGCAAAACTGACGGCTCGCGTGGAAGAGCGATGCGCGGAGATTATCGCGCAGGCGCGGCCAGTGGCCGTGACGTTCGAAGATGCGGCGTCGGCTTCCGGATTGCGCAAGGAATCGCAGCGCTTCGGTATTCTGCGCATCGTGTCGATTCAGGGCGTCGATCGCAGCGCGTGCGGCGGCACGCATGTATCTTCGACGGCCGAGATCGGCCCGGTTCTAATCCGCAAAATCGAAAAGATGCGGGGCGACATCCGGGTCGAATTCGTGTGCGGGCTTCGGGCTTTTCTTCAAGCGCGTGAGGATTACCGGGTGCTAGCGGATATCGGGCGGGCCCTATCCGTTCCGCTCGATCGCGCTCCGGAAGTCGTCGCGGCGCAGATTGAGCGCATCAAGACTCTCGAAAAGGCATGCCAGAAGCTGTCGACGGAATTGGCGGCCCGGGTAGGCCTGGAGCTCTACGCAGCAACCGCTCCAGATCCCGATGGCCTGCGGCGGATTACCCAGCGCGGTCCGATTGACGAGGCGATGCGGGCTCGCGCGCAGGCCTTCGCTGCCGGCGGATCGGCAATGTTTTTGGCAGTTTGCGATGATCCGCCTTCGGTGCTTCTCGCGTCGTCTCAGGATTCGGGGGTTCACGCGGGCGATCGCGTCAAGGCTGCGGTTTCCGCCGCCGGGGGACGCGGCGGAGGGAATCAGACCGTCGCCCAAGGCAGCGTGCTTTCGAAGGACGCCTTGAACGTGGTGTGCGATACGCTCAGTTTGCTACGCTGAGGGCATGCCCGATAACTTCCGCCGCTTCGAGGCTGGACCCGACCCCTTCGGCCGGACTTGGCAAGTGGAATTCCAGTGGCTGCAAACCGGAATTTCGATTCGACACGCCGATACCGTGGACGTAAAATTCTACCTCTGGACTCAGGATGAGCCGAAGCAGGAAAAGGTGCTCGCCTTGCCTCACCCGTCACTCCTAACGCTAAGCAGGGAAACGGGACATGCTCTGACCGATGCTTGGTGCCTGAAGCTTGCGGGCGCACACCTCAAGTCGATCGTCGAATCCGGGGAGGATCTGGAGAAAACGCTGGTCACGCTATCGCTTGAGGACCTTCGGCGGGCCGCTGGAATCTTGCAACCGGCGTAACCTTAAAGACTCTGGAATCGTGGTATGACTAGAAACGCGAAGGCTGAGCGAGATACTCTGGTGCGCGCGGCCGGGGAGGAACGAATGGTGAATTGTCCGCTTTGCGACGCCGCCATGGACGTCGACGAAGAGGAACTTGATGAAGGCGATGCCCTCGTCTGTGAAGAGTGCGGTGCGAGTCTGAACGTCAGCAGCGTGTCTCCGCTGGAGCTGACCGCCGGCGACGACGATGACGACTTCGAGGACGACGACGAAGATCTCGACGAGGACTACGACGACGAGGACGACGAAGAGGAAGACGAAGACGAGGATGACGAGGAGTAGTATCGGGAATTCGCAATCTCGACCCGTCTTAGCGGCGCTGGTAGCGCTGTCTTGCGCGTCGGCTTTGCCGGCGCAGAAGAAAGGCAAGGAAGACGATTCGTCACGTATGGTTCAAGGCATTGTGGTCGACGCGGGCGGCAAGCCCGTACCGCAAGCCGCGGTGCAATTGAAGGATACTCGCACGCTGCAGGTTTTGTCGTTCATTACCAAGGACGATGGCAGTTACCACTTTGCAGGTCTGAAAACTGACATTGAGTATCAGGTGAAGGCGGAGCACGCCGGGATGGCGACGGACTGGAAGCGAATCAGCATCTTTGATCCGCGCAAAGTGGTCGAAGTGAATTTGAAGCTGGATAAGGAGAAGAAACAGGAATGAATCGTATCCGGCTGGCGATCGTGGCAGTGTTCGCTCTAAGCCTTTGGGCGCAGCAAGGCTCCGTGCCGAAGCTCACGCCGCTCACGCTGGACGGTTACAACAAGCTGGTCGCATCGCACAAAGGGCGTGTGGTGCTGGTGGATTTCTGGGCGACCTATTGCGTTCCCTGCCGCACGGAGTTGCCGGAATTGGTGCAATTGTCCGCGAAGCTGCGCGAGCGCGGGCTGGATTTGATCATCGTGTCCGCGGATGATCAGGAAGAGGAAGCGCAGGCTCGCAAGTTCATTGCCGGCAAAGCGCCCGCTCCGCTTTATATAAAGAGCGCGGACGATAACGATAAGTACGCGGCGGGGATTCATTCTCGCTGGCAGGGCGAGCTCCCCGCGAATTTCGTATACGACCGGACTGGCAAAAAAGTGGGAGCCTTCATTGGCCAAGTGCCGACAAAGAACATCGAAGCGGTGATCGAAAAGTTCCTATAGCCCGTGCGGTTGTTCCTCACGCTGCTGCTCGCGGCTCACCTTCCTGTAAAAGCCCAGACGCTGGTCATCCAGCATTCCACCATCATCGATCTCGCCTCTCCGAAGCCGCTCAAGAATGCTTCCTTGGTGGTGCAGGAAGGACACATTCTTGCCATCGGCGACAACATCAAGCCCCCCGCCGGATCGATTCTGATTGACGGGCGAGGCAAGTTTCTGATCCCGGGCTTATGGGACATGCACATGCACCTCGGTCTTCCCGAAGCGTTCTTTCCCATGCTGGTGGCGAACGGGATCACCGGAGTCCGCGAGATGTTCACCGGAGTCCCTTTGCCGCTGATCCAGCACTGGCGCACGCGCTTCGATGTCCCCCGCATTGTCGCTCCCGGCTTCATCGATGGACCATCCATGCTCTCCGCGCCGAGCATCCCGCCCGGCGCGTTTGCGGTAATGACACCGGAACAAGGCCGCGTGGCGGTGCACCTCATCGCGCAGGGCGGCTACGACTTTATCAAGGTCTACAACAGCATTCCGCGCGATGCGTACTTCGCCATCGCTCAAGAGGCGCGCCCCCTGGGCATTCGCTTCGAGGGTCACGTTCCGGAGGCGATCAGCCCGCTGGAAGCGGCGGAAGCAGGCCAGCACAGCCAGGAGCATTTGATTAATATCCTGCTGGCCTGCTCGACCAACGAAGAGTCGCTCCGCTCTCAACGGCTGCGCGAGATGTATCTCGACGACATTACGCCCGAGGCGCGCCTGCGGATTCTCGGGTTTCCGGAGCCGCGCGGGCTCTTCGATACTTACAGCCAAGCAAAAGCCGCGGATTTGTTCGCCACGTTTGTTCGAACGGGGACCTGGCAAACGCCGACGCTCGCGCTGGTGCATGGCTTCGCGTACGGCGATGAGTTGAGCAAAGATCCGCGCCTCAAATACATGCCGGAGAGCTGGCGCAAAACCGCCAATCCACGCGATGAGCCGTACATGCGGGACATGCCCCCAGCCGAATTCGACGCGTTTGTAACACGCGTTCGCGCGCTGCTCGAACGCTATAAGCAACTCGTGCGCGATATGCACAAGGCCGGAGTCAAGTTCCTGGCTGGAACGGATACCAGTTTGAACAATCCCGTGCTGCCCGGCGTAGGCTTGCACGAGGAGCTCGCGCTGCTGGTTGAATCGGGACTGACTCCGCTTGAAGCCTTGGAAACCGCGACCAAGAATCCGGCAATCTATTTTGGAGTGAGCAATCAGCTCGGGACTCTTGAGGCCGGGAAGGTGGCGGATATCGTCATGCTGGACGCGAATCCTCTAGCGGATATTCGCAATACCGAGAAAGTTCGCGCGGTAGTGATGCGCGGCCGCTACTTTTCCCGTGCGGACTTGGACGGCATGTTGGAACGCGCGGCGGGAACGCCGGCGGCTCAGTAGACGGCGCTGGCGTTATTCGCGCTACTTGCGTCCGTCAGGAGGACCACGCCGGTCCGGACCGGGGCGCTGCTCCGCTTGCAATCTTCGCCACTGATCGGCGCTCAGCACGCTCCGAAATCCAAGCAGCATTCGCGCGTTCGCCTTTTCAAGCTCAGCCCGAGCCTGCGCGAT
>JASHRP010000361.1 GCA_030037375.1 Bryobacteraceae bacterium
GCTCGGCTGGACCGCGAGGAAGACGAAGCGATCCGGCATGAGAAGCGGCTGGCGGCGTCGGTGCCGGAAGATACCGGGGTCTATTATCTGCGCGGCGAGATGATGCAGCCGCTGGACCAAGCGGATGTGGTGGTGGTGAGCGACAAGACGCGGACGCTGCTGCGGACGCTAAGCGAGATCGGCTTGATCATTTTTACCACTCAGCACACGGCGGTTCCGATGGTGCCGCGCAAGAACACGATGGAAGTGGATGGAGCGACGGCGAAGTTCCGCATCGGGGAGGGCGAGCAACCGGAGTTTTTCTTCCGCTTGGCGAATCAGGATGGGTTTGCGCTGGTGAGGCTCGCGCCGAGGAGGAATTCGAGGGTGGTGGAGACGGTTTCGATTGCACCGATCACCGATGAGCTATCGGCGACGCGAGACGCGGTGGCGACATTCACGAAACAGCACAGCGAGTTCCTGTATAAGATCTGGCCGGAGGAGAACTTGCCTCCGGGCGAATACGCGCTGGTGGAATTCGAAGACGCGCAGGGCCATTTGCAGGTGTGGGACTTCGGGGTGGACGAAGCGCAATAAAAACCTTGAGGCACGCCTGGCTCCTGTTCGCCGCGATCGCGCCGTGCTGGATGGGCAGGGACGTGAGCGGCGAGACACTGGCGGCGCATAACGCGGTGCGGTCGAGGGCCGGCGTGCCTCCGTTGGTGTGGTCCGAGAAGCTGGCCGCCGTAGCGCAGGACTGGGCTCAGGAGTTGATCGCGCGCGGCGAATTTCGGCATCGGCCGAGAGACGCGAAGGGGCACTTCGGCGAAAATCTGCTGGAGGTACGAGGAGCCAGCGCAACGGTGTTGCCGGAACGCGTGGTCGCCATGCGGGCCGAGGAAGCGTCGCACTACGATTACCGCTCAAACCATTGTTCGGGCGTGTGCGGACATTACACGCAGATTGCCTGGCGCGGAAACCGCGAGGTGGGATGCGGAGTCGCGCGAGGCAATCGCCACGAGGTTTGGGTGTGCAATTACGATCCGCCGGGCACATAATGGGACAGCGACGTTACTGAATGCTGTGCTAGTCTGGCGTTTCCCGCGCCCGGTTCTTCCGAGAGGTAAATCCTATGTTTGTTCGGCTGGTTCGTAGTGTGTTGATGGCAGGTACGGTGGCGTGGGCCGGCTCGGGATTGACGTATTCGACGTACTTGCGCGAAGGATTCACGCCCGCGGCGATTGCGACGGATGCGGCGGGAAATGTTTTGGTGGCGGGGGCGACCGGAAGCGCGGCGACGGTGGTGAAGCTGAATGCGAGCGGCGGCGCATACGTGTTTGCGCGGACGTTCGGAGGGTCAGCGACGGATGCGGCGACGGGGATCGCGATCGATGGCTCGGGCGACGCTTATGTGACGGGGACAACGTCGTCGCCGGATTTTCCGTTGTTGGCCGGAGGGCAAACGGGGACGCTGCCGACGAGAGCGGACGATACGCGGGCGTTTTTAGTCGAGTTCAATCCCCAGGGCGAGATGGTGTTTTCGGAGGCGCTGGGAAGCGTGACGACGACTGGGCTGGCCATCGCGCTGGCGGCGGATGGCGGCGTGGTGGTGAGCGGGATAAGCGGAGCCGGACTGGCGGCGTCGGCTGGGGCGTACAGCGTGGCGCAGACATACGAGCGGCCGTTTTTGATGAAGGTGAAGGCGGATGGATCGAGCGTGGTGTTCACGGCTACGGGGATCGGCGGGAGTTCGCTGGCGGTGGATGCGGCGGGAAATATTTATATGGCGGGGAGCACGACGTTCACGGACTATCCGACGACGCCGGGAGCGTATCAGAGCACGATCAATCCGGTGTACGTCTGCTACTTCCCCTGCCAGATCAGCTTTCCGGCGACGAATCAATACGCGACGAAGGTGGACGCGGGCGCGACGAAGCTGATTTATTCGACCGGCGTAGCGGGGCAGAGCGCGACGGTGAATCGCGGATTGGCCGTGGACGCGGCGGGAAACGCGTATGTGACGGGTGTGGCGGAAGGAGTTTACAACTGGACGATCGGGCAAGCGGACGCGCAACTGCTGCAGCCGTTTCTCACAAAGCTGGACGCAGCGGGGGCGAACGCGTTGTATTCGACGCTGATTGGCGGCGCGGGGGTGGCAGTGGGAGCGAACGGAGACGTGTACGTGGGCGGGGCGTATAACGACACAAGCACGGGAGTGTTTGGAGGGCCGACGCCTCTGCCGGCTTTGCCGCTAGGCGTTGCGAGCCTGCCGCAGCAGTGCCAGGTCAATAGCATAACAACATTTAGCGAGGCATATGTTTCGCGCGTGGACGCGACTACGGGGAACGTGTTGAGCACGGCGCTGGCGGATGGGGCGAACGTGAGTCCGGCGGGGATTGCGTTCGCGGGCGGGTACAGCGTGTGGCTGGCGGGTCCCACGACGCAAGCGGACACGCCGATCACGCAAGGCGCGGTGACGCCGGAGTCGCTGGCGGCGGGCGTGCAGCCGGGCGCGTACGTGGGAGAGATGAACTTCAACCTCAATCAAACGGCGGGGCCGCGGGTGGCGTGCGTGCTGGATGGAGCGAATGAGGCTCGGGCGGGGGTGGTCGCGCCGAGCCAGATCCTGACGCTGATAGGAAACGGGCTCGGACCAGCGACGGGAGTAAGCGCGCCGGGCAGTTCGACAACAACGCTGGCGGGCGTGGACGTGACGTTCGATGGAACGGCGGCGGCGCTGCTGTACGTGTCGCAGTCGCAGATCAATGTCGCCGTGCCGGCGGACGTTTTGGAGGGCGCGGATGGAGTGCAGAACTTCGCAACGATGCAGGTTTCGGTCAATGGGACAGCGGGGATGACGCGCGAGATGCCGCTGACGCAGAACAGTCCGAGTTTGTTCGCGGATCTATCGGGCGCGGTGACGCAATGCACGATTGGGACGCTAACGTATTACAGCTCGTTCAACGTGTTCGCGCTGAATGCGGATGGAACAGTGAATTCGTGCTCGAATCCGGCGACGGTGGGCTCGACGGTCTCGCTGTTTGTAAATGGAATGGGCGCGAACGGGATCGCGGCGCCGTGGCTGCCCTCGGCGATTCCTGTGGCGGTGAGGATCGGGTATTGGTCGGCGGAGGTGACGAGCGTAGTCGCGCAGACTCCGTTTGTGTGGCAGATGAATGTGATCGTGCCGGAAGCTCTGGCGACGGGGGCGCAGAGTGCGGCGAACGTGGCGATGGATATGGATTTTACGACAGGGGTAACCGCGGTGGGGCCGTTCGCGGTCGCGGGGACGCAGGGGGCGGAGGCGAGCGCGGGGATGCCGATTCCGGTGACGTTGTGGGTGATACCTTAAGCGGAGGAGGGTCGTTCCATGAAATTGCGTTCGGGGATCGCGGGGATAGGGATCGCGCTGGCGGCGGTTTCGCTTTGGGCGTTCGGGTTGAATTACAACGCGAGCAAGAGCAACACCGGGAACATCGTGGTGTATCCGGAGAGCGTGACCGGGGCGCAAGCGACGGCGCTGCTGGCGGAGGTCGACAAGGGCAAGACGGCTCCGACAGAGGTCACCATAAAAGCGAATCTTTCGAAGAACGGCGTGAAACAGGGCGTGGTCAAGCAGATCGTGATCGAGAACACAGCGGGCAAGACGACGGTGCTGCTGCTGGACGATCCGGCCGATCTGACGAAGGCGAGAGCCGCAATGGCGAATACCAGTACGTCGCGGTCGAACCAGCAGCACAATTAAGGGCAGGGCGGAAGGCCCCACTCAGATGCGAGCGCGAGTACTTATCCCTTGAGCATTTGCTCATATTCGTCGTGGGGACCAATCCAGAACCTTACGGGAGGATCGTCTTAATACCTCCAGAACTTCCCGATGGGATGGCCGAAACCCAGCATCAACGGTCGCGAATAGACACCCTTCCGTTCAGGAGCGGCTCCTCACGCCTGTGGGGCCGCGCCTAGACGGAAGTGGCGCTCAGAAACAGTCCACAGGGCACTCGCAGCCGGCGAAAGCCATCGCCTTCCGCTGCGGACCATCCGGGTGCACATCCGTGGCCGCAGCCCGGGCCAATGAAGGGCTACAAGGCGGCGCTGCTTCATCTCTTTCGTGACTGCCATCCTTGGAAGGACGGCGACGCCTATGGCCGCCATCGCACAATGTTTAATGGCCTCGACGCTCGCCAACTCGAGAATCCCACCAAGCTGTATATTGGCCGCACGGAGGGAACGTTCCAGCAAGACGCGATAGCTACACGACCGATCCGTCAGTAATAACTGTTGTCCGGCTAGCGCCCCCCAACTGAACTGGCGGCACTTTGCCAAGCCGTGCTCGGGAGCAACAAGGATGACGACCTCTTCCTCGCAAAGAATTCGGCTTTTCCGGTGTTCACTGTCCAACATTTCATCGATCATAAAGGCAATGTCGGCGGATTGATCCACACTGCTGCCGTTCATTGACGTTCCGCTATCCGGCAAGAGGCGCAACTGTACCCCGGGGTATCGTGCCTGAAAGACTCGGAGCAGCTTGGGCAATCGATACGCCAGCACGGACTCGCTGGCGCTGACTGTCAACACGCCGCGCGGCGGCCCCGTCGGCTGGACCACATTCTGCGCTTCCTCAGCGAGATTCAAAAGGCGTTCCGCGTAGTCCAGGAGTTGTATGCCGACCTCGGTGAGCATTATTCGCTTGCCAATTCGATCGAAAAGCGGCGCACCAACGGTGCGCTCCAGCGCCAGCAATACGCATCATCGGCAAAAGAGCAGATGAGCGAAATCTCTAACGGCTACGACGTCGCAGGGCCTTCAGTGTCCGCCGCGGACCCGGTTTCCTTCAGCTACAGCGAACACGTGCAGCAGTTCGAGAACATCGATTCGCGCCATTCATCGAACGGTCCGAGCAACGCGCGCGGCCGTATCATGCGCTCCTCGGTGTGAGCGCTCCTTTCCAGATCCTGCGACGGGACTGGTGGAGCATTGACGGGAATTTCGTGGCCGTGGTGGTGTACTTTTCGACCTGATTACTTCCCGCGGCCCTTCGGGCCCTGGGCGATCATTGGGATGGTCATGACGTAATCGTTGGTCCGGTCGTTGCTGACGGCGTAAAGCGTTTTGCGGTCGGGGCCGCTGAACGTAACGGTGATAACGCCACGCGGAACGGGGATCACTCCGAGCACCTTGCCTTCGGGCGAGATTACCTGAATCCCGGCGGTCGAGGTGACGTACATCCGGCCGGCAGCATCGAAGCAGCTTCCATCGCCTCCGCCGCCCTCCCATTTGCCGAACTCGCGCTGGTTAGTGAGCGAGCCATCCTTTTGAACATCGAACTCAGCGAGCGCGCCACCGTTGGTCACGAACAAGTGCTTTTCGTCGGGGCTAAGAATGATG
>JASHRP010000362.1 GCA_030037375.1 Bryobacteraceae bacterium
ATAGCAGCTCTCGCCCGTGCGGAGGAGGTGCTCCTCGACGAAATTCTGGAGATTGAGATTGCCATCGACAATTGGGCATCCGCGGCTCATCACGTCGCCGACGGTAACCCCCTGGAGGAGGTGAGGCAGTCCCGCTTCGAAGTAGCTCTCGCCCGCCGATTGCACCAGGAACCACCCGATGAACGCGGTCCACAAGCCGCCGAACCCCGCCCCGCCGAAAAACTGCAAGATTCCCAGAGCGATCAACAGACCTCCCACCACTTGCCCCGTTCTGGCGGCTTGACGCGTGGCGCGCTCGACGTTGCCGCTCTTCCACCATAAAGCCGCCCGCAGGATTCTCCCGCCGTCCAGCGGGTAGCCAGGGACCATATTGAACGCGGCCAAGCCCAGGTTAATGTAGCCCAGCCACGTGAGCATTTCGTAGGCAGGACTGCCGGAGGCTCCTGCGAGTTTGCGGATTCCCAGGCACGCGGCGCCGATCACAGCGCTGGTGAGCGGTCCCACGAAGGCCATCCAGAATTCGGTCCGCGCGCTGGTGGGGTTTCTCTCAATTTGGGAGACTCCTCCCAGCGCGAATAACGTGATCTCCCGGACGGGAATTCCGTGCGATCGGGCAAACACCGAATGCGCCAGCTCATGCAGCAGCAAAAAGACAAAAAACAGAACTCCCGTGGTCAGGGCTACCCCGAATACGGTGTTTGAGCTCCAATCGCGATGCGTAGCGCGAAATTGTGAACTCAGGGAAACCACGATGAGAAACGCGATCAGGAACCAGCTATAGTGAACTCCGATCTCGATTCCGAAGATCCGTCCAAGCTTGATTTGAGAACGCACGAAGCACCTTCCCGGAGCGGCCGGCCAATTCCTCTTCCGCTTCTTAGAGCCTCCCCACGGTGGACACGTTTCCGCAGTCCCGCCTCCAAGGGGTCGCTAGTCAACAGGATCGCCTTGACTTTCGCCGCCGCTCTGTTTTACCTTAACGCTTTCGAGTTTAGGCCGTACTCGATGCTCGTCAAGGTCGGGGGAGAGAAGGAGCGCCATCATTTCGAGGGTGGAATCCAGAACCGAAGAGCATACGTTCGATTCCACTTTGGAAAGCGTGGACGCGGCAGAGGCCATTGTGCTTCGGGCAGCCCGGCACCTGGGCTTTGACGAGGACGACGAGCATAAGATCGGGATTTCCGTGCGGGAATGCATGGTGAATGCGGTGGTGCACGGAAACCGTTATAACTCGCGCAAGAAGGTGCATTTGGTATTGGCTCTGAACCCGGGGGTGTTGGAGATTCGGATTGCCGACGAAGGCGATCATTTCGATGTTTCGCAACTGCCGGATCCGTTGGCCGATGAAAATCTGCTGCGGCATTCTGGAAGGGGAATCCTGCTGATGCAGGCGTTCATGGATGAGTTTCAAATCCGGCCGCGCCAGCCTAAGGGTACTGAGGTCAGGCTGGTAAAGCGAGTGGCCAAGGCCGGCTAACCGCGCCAACGGCGTGCGCAGTTGATAAGGAGGAGTGCGTGAGTGTCAAATTGACCACCCGTCAGGTGGGGGACGTAACGGTAATCGATGCGGTTGGGAAAATCACGCTGGGCGACGGCGCGAGCTCATTCCGCGAAACGATTCGCAGCTTGACCGGCAGCGGTCAAAAGAAACTGCTTCTGAATCTGGCCGAGGTATCCTATATCGATAGCTCCGGGATCGGGGAGATGGTGTCCGGATTTACGACGGTGGCGAATCAGGGTGGTGTTCTCAAGTTGTTGAATTTGAATAAGCGAGTCAAGGATCTGTTGCAAATTACAAAGTTGTACACGGTCTTCGAAGTCTTCGACGATGAATCCGCGGCCGTTCGCAGTTTTGCCTAGGGACTAGCCTCCGTAGAGGAGACGAGCCTAAGATGTGTGTAGTTTTGGGACGGCGACTATTGCGGGTAAACCGCTAAAATAGGGAGAATTCGGACCGGAGGAACTTACTTAGACTCTTGGAGGCACGAGCCGCCGTAATTGGTGGCGTGAGTCATGGTTCCAGTTCGAGAGCCCCGGACCTATAGCGTGATGCTCGCCGACGACCTCACATTGGTGAGGGAGGGTTTGGCGGCGCTGTGCGCGGCCCAGCCTGCCTATCGGGTCGTGGGGCAATGCTCGGAAGGCACGGCCGCACTGCGGATGATCGAAAATGCGCGTCCGGACATCGCCGTCCTGGACTTGAACCTGGCGGACCTATTCACGCTCGAAATTGTCCGCCGTACCCGCGAAGCCAACATCCCGACTAAGATTGTCGTCCTCTCGACTCGCCGCGATCGAAAGACGGTGGTTGAGGCGCTGCGTTGCGGGGTTAATGCGTTTCTTTTGAAATCCGCCCCGGCTACGCAATTGCTCGAAGCCTTTGAGCAGGTTCTCGATGGCGGCATTTATGTCTCACCGCAGCTCGAGCTGAACAAGATTTTCTCAGCCAGTCACAAGGCCGAGCCCGATGATCCGCTCGAAACCCTCAGCGCCCGCGAATACCAGGTATTCACGCTGCTGGTCGAAGGTATTCGAGCAAAGGAGATCGCGGCACGCCTCGACCTCAGTCCCAAAACGGTAGACACATACCGCGCAAGTCTCATGCGAAAGCTCGATATCCATGATGTTGCCGGCCTGGTAAAGTTCGCCATCCAGCGGGACCTGACTTCCTCCCGCTAACTCCTTCCCGCCAAGCTACGCCTCTGTTCTAACCTGTGGCCGTGGTAAAATCGAGCTAGCCGCGCAAGCTCGCGCTGGAGCATCTTAATTGAATCGACAAACCCGTAAGCAGCTCAAGACGGACAAATTTGCCGAGGAAGTCGGCCAAACCTTTAGCTTTGTCAGCGAACACCGCACTGAGGTGATTCGTTATGCGCTGATCGCGCTGGCTGTGATCGTGATTGGAGCTGGCTACTATTTCTACAGCCGAAGCCAGGCCGCGAAGCGAGAAAGCGCCCTGGAGACGGCCCTGAACATCGATAATGCGTCCGTCGGGCCCGGCGCCGCGCCAAATGGTGGCGTCCGCTACGCGACGCAGGAGGAGAAGGACAAGGCTCGTGCGGCGGCTTTCGCCGATCTGTACACCAAGTATCGTGGTACTCCCGAAGGCTCGGTTGGCGGGATCTACACCGCTGCCGCTCAAGCCGACAAAGGCAATTTCGCTGCTGCCGAGAAGATTTACCAGGATGTCCAGGACTCCGCACCCAGAGACTACGCCTCTTTGGCCCAGCTCTCTTTGGCCGAATCCTACGCCGCCCAGGGTAAGACCCAGGATGCAGAGAAGATCCTGCGCGATCTGATCGCCCATCCGACCGCGTTGGTATCCGCCGAAGAAGCCAAAATCGAGCTTGCCGATATCATGGCCCCTTCCAATCCCAAAGAGGCGATGGCCTTAATCCAGCCGCTGACAACCATGCGAACCGTGATCAGCAAAGCTGCGCTGAAAGAATTGGGCCGGATTCAGGCCAATTACCCGCAGCCGTAAGCTCCAGTTGGCTCCACTAGAACACCTCCGCTTTCCGGCAGACCGGGCGCGGGGGCGGCGTTACCCCGAACCCTCGCACCCCTACCGCAATCCCTTCCAGCGCGACCGTGACCGCATCGTTCATGCACGCGCGTTCCGGCGGCTAGAGAACAAGACTCAGGTGTTCACGGCGGGCCTCGCGCCGTTGTCCGACCATTTTCGCAACCGCCTCACCCACACCATTGAGGTTTCG
>JASHRP010000363.1 GCA_030037375.1 Bryobacteraceae bacterium
CTCCGTCAGCTCACGCGGATGTGCCCATTCTGTGTACTTCGTGCCGCGCACGGCGATGGCTTTGATGTTCTTCGCCCCGAGCACGGCTCCGCTGCCGCCACGGCCCGCATGACGGCCATCATGCGAAACAGATGCGTAGCGAACCAGACGCTCCCCGGCTGGACCGATAGAAGCAATGCGAAATCCGTTCCCCAACCTCGCTCTCAAGCCCGCTTCGGTTTCCCGGCACGTCGCGCCCCGAAACTCCTCCGCCGATTCGAGGCGCACTTCGCCATCATCGATAACAATTGCGGAAAGCTTCGCCGCGCTGCCCACGATCATGATCGCATCGCATCCGGAGCGCTTTCCTGCGACCGCGAAGCCGCTGCTCGATAGAGAATCGTTGATGCGCCCGGTCAGTGGGCTCTTGCTGACTACGGCAAATTTGGCCGAAGTCGTCAGAGGGCTTCCCACCAGCGGACTGAACGCGAACACGAGGGGAGCTTCCGGAGAAAGTGGATCGGCTTCAGCGGCTCCTGCGTCGAGCAACAGCCGCACGCCCAATCCGCTGCCGCCGAGATACTCGCGCAGAACGGGTTCGTCCAATGGCACGAATTCCGCGCTGCCGTTCGTGACGTCAATGCGTAGATAGCGGCCGTGGTATCCGAAGGCCATAGATCGAATCACCCTCCCGCGTCGGCGGAGAGGATCAGAACGCAATCGTTTTCGCCGAGCGGTGTTTCGGGATCGCTAATGAACCGGTCGCCGTTCAGATTCGCGGCCAGCGCGGATTGCAATCCATCTTTGCCAATCAGGGCGCCGAGGGGCGGAATCTGCTCCGCGAGAGCTTCGAAAAGCTGACCCAGCGTGCCCGCCTGCACCTCATAACTGGCCATTCCGGCCCGCTCGCGTGGAATGCCAAAAAACTCAACATGCATGGCAGCAGCACCCGTATGATAACATGATAGTTAGCCCTCGATCTCCCATGAATACCCTAGAGATCTGCTGCGCCGCCCTTATGGAGAAAGATGAAGGATTCCGCCACCGTTTCTTCGATTGAAACCGCCTCCAATGGATCGGAAAAGAGAACCAAACAGCGCGGCGGCCGTGGACGCGTAAAATCGACGCCCAAGGGACGCCGGGTCGATCCCAAGGCGCTCGAGGAAGTGGTTGCATTGCTCGGCGACGCGCCTCGGCGCCGCGATCTGCTGATCGAGCACCTGCACAAGATTCAAGACCGCTATGGTTGTCTTGCCGCGCCGCATCTGGTTGCGCTCGCCGCTGATATGAAGATGGCGATGACCGAAGTTTACGAGGTCGCCACGTTTTACCACCACTTCGATGTGATCAAAGATGGCGATACGCCGCCTCCGCCAATCACCGTTCGTGTTTGCGATTCGATCGCCTGCGAATTGGCTGGTTCACACAAGCTGTTGAACGAGCTGCCGGGGAAGCTTGGCGCGCAAGTGCGCGTGCTGCACGCGCCCTGCGTTGGCAGATGCGAGACCGCGCCTGTCGCAGTGGTCGGCCAGAATCCGATTCTGAACGCAACCGTGGGTCAGATCACGAAAGCGGTTGAGGCCGGTCAGGTGAAGCATCCCTCAGAGCGGAGCAATGTGACGCCCGGCCATATCGATTACGCGGCGTATCGGGCCAGCGGCGGATACGCTCTTGCCGCCGCGTGCTTCGCGGGCGAGAAAAAGCCTGCTGAAGTGATCGCGCTGATGGAAGATTCGGGTCTGCGTGGGCTCGGCGGCGCGGGCTTTCCTGCCGGCCGCAAGTGGAAGCTGGTCGCAGCCGAGCCGGCTCCGCGCTTGATGGCGATCAATATCGACGAAGGGGAGCCCGGCACGTTCAAGGACCGCTTCTATCTGGAACGCGATCCGCATCGGTTCATCGAAGGCGCGCTGATCGCGGCGTGGGCCGTCGGCATCGATGCCATCTACATTTATCTCCGCGACGAATATCACGGTTGCCGCGCGATCCTGGAGCAGGAGATCGCGGCGCTGAAGGCGAATCCGCCCTACGCGATTCCCGAAATCCATCTGCGCCGAGGCGCTGGCGCGTATATCTGCGGCGAAGAATCTTCGATGATCGAATCCATCGAGGGCAAGCGGGGCGAGCCGCGCCTGCGTCCGCCTTACGTCGCGCAAGTCGGTTTGTTCGGACGGCCGACGCTCGAGCACAACATGGAAACCCTGCACTGGGTGCGCGAGATCATCGAGAAGGGCCCGGCTTGGTTCGCGGGGCATGGACGCCGTGGAAGAAAGGGCCTGCGGTCGTTTTCGGTGAGTGGCAGGGTCAAGAAGCCGGGCGTGCATCTCGCCCCGGCTGGCATTACGCTCCGAGAGTTGATTGACGAATATTGCGGCGGCATGCTGGATGGGCACGAATTGTACGGGTATCTGCCGGGCGGAGCTTCGGGCGGCATTTTGCCCGCGTCGCTGGCCGATATTCCGCTGGATTTCGATACGTTGAATCCGTACGGCTGCTTTATCGGCTCCGCGGCGATTGTTGTTCTCTCGAATCACGACACGGCGGCGGCGGCGGCGCGCAACGTCATGCGGTTTTTCTCGGACGAGTCGTGCGGCCAGTGCACGCCGTGCCGCGTGGGAACCCAGAAAGCTCTGCAGTTGATGGAACAGAGGCATTGGGATGCGCCGCTGCTTCAGGAGCTATCGCAAGCCATGATGGACGCTTCGATTTGCGGATTGGGGCAAGCCGCGCCGAATCCCGCGCTCACGGTTCTCAAATACTTTACAGAGGAAGTCCAGTAATGAACGGGCAGAACGGCTCTCATAAGAACGGATTTCATAAGGCTCCTGCGGTTTCTTTCACGCTGAACGGCAAGGCTGTCGACTTCCAAGCCGGCGAGACCATCCTTCAAGCGGCGGATCGTCACGGCGTGGAGATCCCGCGCCTCTGCTATATGGACGGCATGCGCGCCGACGGCAACTGCCGCACCTGCATGGTGGAAATTAAGGGCGAGCGCGTTTTGGCTCCGTCCTGCTGCCGCTATCCCAAGGAAGGCATGGAGGTCACCACCAACAACGCGCGTGCGCTGACCAGCCAGAAGATGTCCCTGGAACTCTTGCTTTCCGACGTTGCCGAGACGGCTTACACGCTGAACTCGGAGCTCGATCTTTGGGCCAAGAAGTTATCCATCGGCAAGCCGCGCTTCCCATCGCGCCCTCAGCCTGCGGAGGATCTCTCGCATCCGGCGATGGCCGTGAACCTGGATGCGTGCATTCAGTGCAAACGTTGTGTTCGCGCGTGCCGTGAAGAGCAGGTCAACGACGTCATCGGCTACGCCTTCCGGGCCGGCCATTCAAAGATCGTGTTCGATCTCGACGATCCGATGGGCCAGTCTACTTGCGTGGCTTGCGGCGAGTGCGTCCAGGCGTGCCCCACCGGTGCCCTGACCAATAAGCCCATCAACGACGTGCCGATCCGCCCCCGGGCTGACCTCGACGCCGTCGACAGTGTCTGCCCCTACTGCGGGGTGGGCTGTGCGCTCACTTACTACGTGGACCGCAAGCGAGGAGCTATTGCCTTTGCCGAAGGCAGGGATCAACCGGGGTCCCAGAGCC
>JASHRP010000364.1 GCA_030037375.1 Bryobacteraceae bacterium
CAACTTCGGCGCGGCCAGCGGGTTCACTACCAAGGACAATCCCAGCAAGCTGCGGCCAGAAGATATCGCGCATATGGTCAAGGCTGTGTTGGAGATGAACGATCGCGGCTTTACGCCGGAGCTCTCTGTCTTCGGCACCAATCCAATCGATTAAACTCGGCGGGAAGAAAACGCCGGGAGCAGGCGTCTAAGGGTCGAAAGGATCGAGAACCATGAGACTCTTGACCGCCGCAGTCGGACTTACGCTCGCCTCCTCGCTCGCCGTATCGATCTTCGCCGCGGAACTGGGCAATCGAGGCGCCATTGTCGCGCATGAATGGGGAACCTTCACTTCAGTCGCTGGGCCGGACGGAAATCCAGTGGAGTGGACGACCCTTGGAGGCCCTCCCGACCTGCCCTGCTTTGTCCAGCGCGGACCGGTCTATAAGAGTGAATTTTCCTCGCTGGTCAGGATGGAGACGCCGGTTCTTTACTTCTATTCTTCGCGTCCAGCGGAGCTTTCGGTACAAGTCAACTCGCTGCCGCTAGGAAACATGACGGAGTGGTACCCGAAGGCGACCGATTCAGGAAAATCTCTGCGCTGGGACTCGATCAAGCTCGATCCCGCCGGGCATCCGGACCTCCCGGTCAGTAAGGGCCAAAGCCGATATTTTGCAGCTCGAAACACCGATTCCACTCTGCTGAATGTCAACGGTCAGTGGGAAAAGATGCTCTTCTATCGCGGCGTGGGAAGCTTCGCGATTCCGCTGCGGCCCAAGTTCACTGCGGACGGTAAGATCGAGGTTCGCAACGTGAGCCAGGACGGGATTCCGTTGGCGATCTTTTTCGAGAATCGCAGCGGGAAGCTCGGTTACCATATCGAATCGGATTTGAGGGGTTCCGCGACAATCGATTCTCCAGAGCTGACTGGGAATATCGCCGGCGTTCGCGCCGTGATCGTCAAAGCCTTGATCGAACGTGGCGGCTTATATCCCAAAGAGGCGCAGGCCATGATGGACACTTGGCAGGACTCCTGGTTTGAGAAGGGGACGCGCATCATCTACGTCCTTCCGCAGAGACCGGTGGACGCGTTGCTTCCGCTCACCATCACGCCCGCGCCGGCGGAGTTGACGCGAGCCTTCGTCGGACGCATCGAGATCCTTTCGCCCGCAACGAAAAATGAGATTGAGACTGCATCCGCGGCCGGCGATGTTGACACGCTGAAGAAGTACGGGCGCTTCCTGAGTGCGTTCGCGCGGCAAATGCCCGGGCTAAGCGAGAGCCCGGCTTACCGCCGGTTCGAGCAGGTGACTGCCAACCTCAGCTCCGTTTCCTGCGTTCCTTAGCGGACTTCCGCGATCGAGCCGGTTCAACCACGGAGAATTGCAGTTTCTTCTCCACCCCGTCGACCCGATCCAAGCGCACGGTGAGACGGTCGCCGATGGAGAATTGGCGCCGGTTGCGCTCCCCAATGATCTTGCGAGTGTTCTCGTGATAGTTGTAACGGTCGCCGGGGAGCGTGTCCATCGGAACCAAGCCTTCGATGAACAGCTCCTCGAGCTCCACGAAGAATCCGAAACGCGTGGTGGAGATGACCAGGGCGGGGAACTCATCTCCCACGCGATCCATCATGAACTTGACCTTCTTCCATTCCACCAGTTCGCGTTCGGCTTCGGCGGCGCGGCGCTCCGTTTCGGAGGACGATTCTGAGATGCGATGAAGATCCGCTTCGTAGCTCGCGCCATCCAGATGCGCGGAAAGAATCCGGTGCACGATGAGATCGGGATAACGCCGGATGGGCGAAGTGAAGTGAGTGTAGCTGGGCGCGGCCAGCGCGAAGTGTCCAACGTTCTTCTCGCTGTAACGCGCCTGTTTCAGCGACCGCAAAATCAGATAACTCAGAATTCGCTCCTCCGGTTTTCCTTCGATCTTCTGCACCAGCTTTTGATAACTCCGTGAAGTCAGATTCGGATTATCGAGAGCCAGCGAGTTCACCGTGCCCGTCGCTTTATCGCGAAAACGCTTGACCGGCGCGGCGCCAGGCGCGAGCGCGTAACCGAAGTGCGAGGCGACCTCTTCGAATTCCAGAACGCGTTTCGGATCGGGGCGCTCGTGAATGCGGAAGATGCAGGGGACGCCGGCGGATTCGAGGTGCGAAGCAACCGCTTCATTCGCGGCGAGCATGAACTCCTCGATGAGTCTGTGCGCGATGTTGCGCGGAGCTCGCGAGACGCCGGTCATTTCGCCGAATTCGTCGAATTCGAGCAGTGGCTCGGGAAGATCGAAATCGATGGAGCCGCGGCGGACGCGCTTGCGGTTGAGGATCAAGGCGAGCTCTTGCATCCCCGCGAAGCGGTCGAGCAGCGGAGCGTAACGCTCGCGCAGTTGCGCATCGCCCTCCAGAATGCCGTGCACCGCGGTGTACGTCATGCGCTCCGCACTGCGAATTACGCCACGGCAGAATTCCTGCGCGACCACGTCGCCATGCGAATCGATCTCTAAAAGCGCGGACAGAACCAGCCGATCCTCATGCGGACGAAGCGAACATTGATCCGTTGACAGCTCGACCGGCAGCATCGGCACGGCCCTGTCTGGGAAATAGACGCTGGTGCCGCGCAGAAGGGCTTCGCGATCGATGGGTGAGCCGGGGCGAACGTAGTGGCTCACATCTGCGATGTGGACTTGAAGCGCGAAGCGGCCGTTGTCGAGGCGTTGCACCCAAACCGCGTCGTCGAAATCGCGAGCGGTTTCGCCGTCGATGGTGACGATATCGAGACTCCGGAAGTCGCGGCGGCGCGCGAGATCCTTTTCTGTAATCGGGCCGGGGAGAGACCGCGCCTGCGCCAGGACGTCTTCGGGGAACTGGTGCGGAATGTGGTGCGAGCGGATAAGGATTTCGACATCGATGCCGAAGTCGTCGGGACGGCCCAGAATCTCGATAACGCGTCCGGCGGGCCGTTCTCCGGAATCGCCGAAGTCGAGGATTTCGGCGGTGACGATCATGCCGTCGAGATCTTCCACGGATCGAACTTCTATCGTCCGCGCTCCGACGCGGTTCGCGCTTGTAGCCGGAGGAAGCGGCATGTCCGCGGGGATCTCAATCCATTGACGAATGCGGTCGTCGTGGGGGACGACGAAATTCCCAGTTCGGCGAATGCGGAACTCGCCTACCACGGACGGATGAGCGCGCTTTAAGACCTTGATGATTTCGCCATGCGCGCGGCCATCAGCTTCAATGCGTCCGACCCGGATGACCACGCGGTCGCCATGCATGGCGCGCTCAGCTTCCTGCTTCGGAACATAGACGTCGCCCCTGAGACCGGAGATGGGAACGTCCGGAGTAACGAATGCGAAACCGTCGCGATGCACGCTGAGTCGCCCGGCTGTGAACTCCCGGCTCGCGCCGGTGGCAACATAGCTGCCCGGTTTTGTTTCGATGATTTCTCCGCGCGCGGCCAGACGCTCGAGTTCGGATTCGATCTCGGCGCGGGTTAGTCCGGTGCGCGACAGCTCCCGCAGTAGTTGTTTCAGATTCGCGCGGCCGTGCGGAAGCTTGCGAATGTGCGCGAGGACCAAGCTTGATTATAGTGGTCTCGATTATAGTGAGAGGTCATGGAGCTCAAGGCGATTCGGCTGGAAATCCCGGAGAACGGCAACATCATTGTGGGTCAGAGCCACTTCATCAAGACCGTGGAGGACTTGTACGAAGCCATGGTAAACACGGTTCCGGGAATAAAGTTTGGAATCGCCTTCAATGAAGCGTCGGGCGCGTGCCTGACCCGCGTTGACGGCAACGACGAAGACCTGATCGCGAATGCGACGCGCAACGCGCAGGCGCTTGCGGCCGGACATGTTTTCGCGATCGCGATGCGCGAGGGGTATCCCATCAACGTGCTGAGCCGGATTCGCGAAATTCCGGAGGTTTGCTCGATTTATTGCGCCACGGCGAACCCGGTGGAAGCGATCGTCGCGGAAACAGAACAGGGCCGCGGCGTTTTGGGCGTGATCGACGGAAGCTCGCCCAAGGGAGTGGAGGCGCAGGCCGATAAGGAATGGCGTCACGGATTGCTGCGCAAGATCGGCTATAAGCGTTAGCTCGCGCGTAGGAAGCGGCGCTTATTGAGGTACTAAGGCCCCGAGGTGTCCGCCGAAGGCTTTTTGTCTACACTGAAGTCGTGCGCCTTTTGGGGGCGTGTCATTTTTGGGGCGCGATGGACCATCCTTCCCGAGTCGGCAAATACGAGCTTGAAAAGTTTCTTGGCGGCGGTATGTCGCACGTCTACCAGGCGAAGGATAGCGTTCTGGGGCGCAGAGTCGCGCTTAAGATTCTGACGCCTGAAGGCGCGGCCGATGGCGAAGCCAAAGCGCGTTTTCTGCTGGAGGCGCGGACAGCCTCCAACATCAATCACGAAAACATCATCAGTATTTTTGACTTCGGCGAGGATCAAGGGCGTCCCTTCATCGTCATGGAGCTGTTGGAGGGGGAGACCCTCCGCGACGCCATCAAGCTGGGGCATCTGGGCAATTTCCAGCGGCGCTTGAGGATCGCGCTGCAAGTGTCGCGGGCGCTGGATTACATTCACGCGCGCAAAATCATTCATCGCGACATCAAGCCGGAAAACATTCACATCGACATTGCCGGCCGAATCAAGCTGGTGGATTTCGGCATCGCGAAGAGCGAAGGAATGAACTTGACGGGTTCTGGCTTCACGGTGGGCACGCCATACTACATGGCGCCGGAGCAGGTGCTGGGGAAGCCGTTGACGCCGCAAGCCGATGTCTACGCGTTCGGTATTTTGCTGTTTGAGCTGATGACGGCAAAGAAGCCGGTGACCGGCGACACGGTGGAAAAGATCTTCCACCAGATTTTGTATGAGCCGCTCGACCTGCATCCGTTAAGAAGGTTGAGAACGCCGCCGTCGCTGTGCGACTTGATCGCGCGTTGTACTGCAAAACAATTGATGCAGCGGCCGCAGAATCTGTCGGCGGTTTCGGACGAGTTGGAAGCGATGCTGGACGCCGCGCGGTCCGGCTCGAAGACCGGCCGGGT
>JASHRP010000365.1 GCA_030037375.1 Bryobacteraceae bacterium
ACACGGGAGTGCGGCAGTCTACTCGAAGTAACGACGCGGGGATTTATCGTTTCGACGCAGTCGACCCTGGGACGTACAGCCTTTCGGTGGCGCATCCAGGATTTAAAACGCTCGTCGCCGAGAAAATCGGCGTAGAGGCAAATCGCGCGACGACTCTCGATCCCAAGCTGGAGGTCGGCGACTCTTCAACGCGCGTCGATGTCAGCGCCGAGTCAAGCGACCTGTTGACTCGGGATGGTCCCCTACGCGGCGGCAATTTCGATTCGCGCCAGGTGGTCGACATGCCGCTGATCTCCGAGAATCCTCTTTCGTTGGCGGCGACCCTTCCCGGCGCGACCGAAGCCTTCGGAAGCACCGTTTGGAGCGCGGGCTATGCAAGCCAGGCCAGTTCCGCCAGTCCGGCGAACTCCAACGGTGCGGGCTTCTCCATCAATGGGCAGCGCCCGCGCGGGAACAACTACATGCTGGATGGGACCGAAAACAACGAATCCTGGGTCAGCGGCGAGCAACAAGTCTTCACCATCGCCGATGCCGTGGAGGAAGTCTCCGTCCAGACCGGCTTATTCGGCGTCGAGTTCGGCCGCGCCGGAGGCGGCGTGTTCAACGTCATTACCAAGTCCGGCACCAACGGTCTGCACGGCACCCTTCTGTGGCGCTACCAGTCTGAGCTGTTCGATTCGCTCTCGAACTTGAACAAGCTGAATGGCATCCCTCGATCGGTCTTTAGCAGCAATATTTTCGGATTCACGGCAGGCGGACCCATCCGCAAGAACAAAACCTTCTTCTTCGCTGGATTCGAACAAAATAATTGGCACTCGACGGCGAATTACTCCTTTCAGGTTCCGACAGCGACGGCCGTGACCCAACTGATTTCCCTGTTCCCCAACAATCCCCGCCTGGAGTTGTACTTGAACGCGCTGGGAACTCTGCGTGGGACAGCGAACCTGTTCCAGGTCCCATTGGGCAACGATCCCATCACAGGCGTAAATCGTGGAATGGTCAATTTCGGCACCGGCGATTACGTTCTGCCGTCGACCAACGACGGGCCTCAGTGGCTGGCTCGCGTCGATCATGTAGCCTCTTCCAAACAGCACCTTTCCTGGCGGTTCGCGTATGACTCCCGGGTTATCAATCCCGAAGCGGTGAGTTTCCCAGGATATTCTAACTACGACTCGTTTCGGGATCTGAATGTCCTGTTTTCCGACACGTACGTGTTCAGCCCTACTTACACCAACGAGCTGCGCCTCTCCTATGAGCGTCCCGACGCCAGCCTCAGTGTGATCCCGGCTTCGTCGAGCCCGGGCCAGCCAACGATTCCGGCGATTACGATCACCAACGTCTCTGCTCCCGGCCCCGGCCCGGGCCCGTCCTTCGCCAATGCCCATCTCGGCGACGGTTTCATTCTCCAAGAGACGCAAACCAAGGTGCTTGGCCATCACGCGCTGCGCTACGGCGTCCAGCTTCTAGACCAACGCATCAAGGAGCAGCAGGACACCGCCACTTTGGGCACGATTTCATTCAACTCCTCGCCCGGCTATTCAGCCTTCGCCAACTTCCTGGACGATTTTAGCGGACCTTCCGGCGTCGCCTCGCGCGCATTCGGTTCGGGAGTCTTCTATCCGAGCCAGCTTCAGCAGGGGTATTTTTTTCAAGACAACTGGAAGGTTACACCGGCCCTCGCTGTGACACTGGGATTGCGCTACGACCACTTCGGCCAGTTCGCGAACTCGCTCGCCTACCCGGCATTCTCCGGTTTCGACCCGACTCAGTTCCTTGTGCGCCACACGGTGAGCCCGGACAACAAAGATTTCGGTCCCGCATTCGGGCTGGCGTGGTCTCCAGCCGGTGGGTCGAACTGGATTGCGCGCGCCTTGGGCGGCGGAAAGACCGTTTGGCGGGGAGGGTTCCAGATCAGCTACGACGACCTGCCTTCGCAACTGATCGCACTGGGGCCGGCAACCACGGCTCCGAACAGCGTCACGGATACAGTCACCGCGCCTAACTCCGGCCGCGGCTACGCGAATTGGTTGGAAATGCTGCCGCAAGTCTCGGATGTCCCTGTGATAGGGGACACGCAGAATCCCATCGCCGGGAACCTGCGCAATCCATATACAGAGCGATGGTCCTTCGGATTTCAACGCGAGCTTCCCGCCAACTTGTTTCTCGACGTTTCCTACATAGGCTCGGAAAGCCACCGGCTGACCACCCGGGCGGACTGGAATCCGCGTCAGCCCGACGGCCAGCGCCTGTATCCGCTCTACGGGATTGTGGTCGCGAAGACCAGCGAGGGCAATTCGTCCTATAACGCTTTGCAGGCGCTGTTCAGCCGCCGGTTCAAGCAAGGTTTCCAGTTCTCGGCCGCCTACGCGTGGTCCAAGATGATGGACAGCACCAGCGATGGCGTCGGCAATGTGAACCTCCAGGACCCCTCCGGCGGAAATCTGACCTCCGTGCCGGTGATATACGGGGGAATGAAACTGGATTGGGCCGTCAGCGACTACGACCGGCCGCAGCGGCTGGCGCTCTCCTATTTGTGGTCGCTGCCGGGGCCGCGCAAGGCTTGGTTAGGGCGCCTCTTCGGAGGCTGGCAATTAAGCGGCATCACGCTGTTTCAATCGGGAACCCCGTTTTCGATCGCCAATGGGTTTGACCGCGATAACTTCGGAGACAAAGAAGACCGCGCGGATATCAGCAATCCCAACATGCCCGTGAACACTCGCGCGGTGATTTTTCCCGGTTGCTCCACAGGTTATCAGGACCCCGACACCTTCGCCTGCGTCACGCCGCAGCAGGTCCATTGGATCGAAGGAACCGGTTTCCCGAACGCATCCACGGTTGGACGCAACACCATGCGGACCGGCGGCACCAACAATTGGGACGTGAACTTGACCAAATCCATTCGCATTTGGGAAACGCGCCGGATCGAGTTGCGCTGGGAGGCGCTCAATGCCTTCAACCACCCCCAATACGTGAACGTGCAAGAATCTCAGACCACGCCTCTGGCCAGCGTCGTGAACAGCCTCCCCGGACGCTTCCTCAATCGGAACTTCACCGACGCCGGCATCCGTACCATGTGGGTGCAAGCGAAGTTCGTGTTTTGATTCGATGGAGCCGCCCCTCGGAGAGCCCGCATTCCTGCCTTACTGAACGGAGATCGTGACCATCTGCTCAACGGTGCCCGTAGTATCCAGCCCGATATACAGCGGTACAGCGTCGCCCACTGGAGCGTCAGTGGGCAACTGCGCGTTGATCTGGATCAAGCCGGGCACCGATTGCGGTGCGCCGCCATAATAGGTTACGGTGGCTGGATAAACAGGGGCACAGCAGCTTCCGTCGGAATCCAGGCTAACGTGAGCGGAGGCCTGTAAGGTCGAAGGGCCAGTCCCAGTGAGCTGGTTATCCGCGCCCAGAGGATTGGGAAGTCCCCCGCCGGTGGCGTAGATCGAAACAAACGAATTCGGAGCTGCCGGGTTCGAAGGCGAATTGATAGTCCCATCCTGATTGATCACGGCGGCTTGCCCGGTGCCATCGGGGCCGAAGCTAAAAACACCGAGGCGTGTGTCGAAGACCGGCAAAGTAACCGCGTTTG
>JASHRP010000366.1 GCA_030037375.1 Bryobacteraceae bacterium
GAGGATGGCCGCCGGAGAGCACACAAAGACGCCGCAAGGCGTCCGGGGCGCACAGCTCTTCCAGCTTCACCAACCCGGCGGCTTCAGCGCGCCGCCGCACGATCTCGATCAGACGCTCGATTCCGGCATGGCCCGCCGCTCCAGCCACGGTGATCATCGGCAACGTGAGGATTGCGCCGCCGTACACGTCGGCCAAACGGCCGTGACAGCGGCTGTAAGCGAGTTCTATCGGGATGGTGTAAAGCACGTCGCACTGCAAGGCGCGCAGCACGTCGGCGGAGTTGAGAAAAAGCTGCTCGTGGTTGGTGTGTCCGTGATCGTCGATCGGCCTTCTGCGGAATGCGATCGAGCTGATCCACGATGATCAAGATATCTTCGTAGCCTTCCCCCGCAAGCCACTCGCGAGCCGGCAGAAGAATCTCGTTATTGACCAGATCGTAGAGGCGCGGCAGACGGTCTTCCAGGTGCTTGCGGAGCTTGGCCCGCGCGCCGCGCACCTCCTTGATGGCGACGCCGATCTCGACCGGGTCAGCCTTCAGCTTGAGATCTTTCAACTCCACGTCGGAGTTGAGCAGCTCGGCCATTTCGCCGAAAAACCCGCGCACTTTCGTCCATCCGTTTCCGAATCCAACCTGCTTCAGGTCGAGCACAAGCTGCCGGACCATCTGGAGGATCAGATCAGGCGGTTCCAGATTGTTGAGGTCCACCCATTTTTCACATTCGGAGGAATGAGACAAAGATCTTGCGCCCACCCGCACCATCCACGTGCGGCTGCTCGAGCATCTTTTTGACGCGGTTCAACTCGGTGGTCTTGCCGGTCCCACGATGCCCGGTGAACAAACGCGTAACCGGAACACCAGCGCCGCTGCGCGCAAAGCCGCGGGCCAATTGCAGCTTGACGTCATCGGAGGCGTATAACTCGTGCTGCCAATCGACATAGAGCTGTGTGTCATCGGCGGGAAGCGGCTGCAATGGATCGAGCTTCTGGTAGAGCGCGGTGATGCGGTCCACGTTCTAATTATGCTAGCGAATCCTTGCTGAGGGGATTGTTCGGGTTTCGCTGTGCGAGGCGGGAGGGCGGTTGCTAGGATTGAGTCCATGGCGAGACCGCACGTGCTGGAGGAGGCTTTGGAGAGCGTGAAACGATTTTCGGGATACGCTCTGCTTTCACTCCTGCCGGTGGAGCGGCTGCGGTGGTTGGGGGGGCGGGGCGTGCAGAAGGAGCTTCTGACGAAGCTCGGCGTCAATTGCGTGCTGGATGTGGGCGCCAATCATGGACAGTTCGGAATGGCGCTGCGGCGGATGGGATATAAGGGGTGGATTTTTTCGTTCGAGCCGATAAAGGCGAACTGCGAGATATTAGAAAACGCCGCAAAGAGGGACTCGCGATGGCGGGTGTTTCCGTACGCCTTGGGCGCGTCGAACGGGAAGCTGGCGATTCATGTATCGGAGTTGAGCGCGTTCAGTTCCTTCCTGGCGCTTGAAGAGGAGTCGCTGAAGAAGTTTCCGGAGAGCCGGGTGGCGAGGACGGAAGAGGTCGAGGTGCGGCGGCTGGACGATATTATCGGGAGTTGCGTGGCGGGGATCGAGTCGCCGCGAATTTATTTGAAGCTGGACACGCAGGGATTCGACCTTGAGGTAATGAAAGGCGCGGAGGGCGCGCTTAAAAATATCGTGGCGCTGCAGACGGAGGTTTCGTTCCGGAGCATTTATAGCGGAATGCCGGGATATATGGAGTCGATCAAGGAGTTCGAGGCGCGAGGGTTTGACGTGGTGGATCTGGTCCCGGTGATTTCGGAGGCGGATGGGCTGCGGGTGGTGGAGATGGATTGCTTCATGGCGAGGCGGGCGGGGGTGGGATAACTGAATCAATGCGATCACGAATTGGGAAAAGCTCGTCCCGGGAGGGGGCAAGTAAGGATTAGCCGCAGATGAACACGGATCAACACCGATATAAGGATGACGCCGATATGCCGCTGAATGCTGTGGGTCCTTACCAGATCATTGAGCCCATCGGGGCGGGCGGGATGGGCGAGGTGTACCGGGCGCGCGATACCAGGCTCAAGCGCGAGGTCGCACTGAAGGTTCTGCCGGAGGCGTTCGCGGGCGACGCCGGGAGGATGATGCGGTTCCAGCGCGAGGCGGAGGTGCTGGCGTCGCTGAATCATCCGAATATCGCGCATATCTACGGCGTAGAAGAACGCGCTCTTGTAATGGAGCTGGCGGAGGGTGAGTCGCCGAAGGGGCCCCTCGATTGGGATAGCGCTTGGAAGATCGCATCGCAGATAGCGGACGCCTTGGCGTATGCGCACGAGAAGGGAGTGGTGCATCGCGATCTGAAACCCGCGAACATCAAGGTCACACCGGACGGCGTGGTGAAGCTGCTCGATTTCGGATTGGCGAAGGCGTTTAGCGGGACGCCGGAGGCGGGTTCGTACGATCCGGAGAACTCGCCGACGGTCACCATTGGCGGGACGGTCGCTGGGGTCATTCTCGGAACTGCGGCGTACATGAGTCCAGAGCAAGCTCGCGGGAAGAGCGTCGATAGGAGGGCGGACATCTGGGCGTTCGGGGTGGTCCTCTATGAGTTGCTGACGGGGAAGCAGCTCTTTCACGGCGATAATTTGACGGACACGCTGGCGAGCGTGGTGAAGGATCAGCCGGATTTGAGCATGTTGCCTCCCGAAGGGAGGCGGTTATGTGCCGCGTGTCTCGAAAAGGATCCGAAGGTGCGGTTGCAGGCGATCGGGGATGTGCGGTATTTAGTGACTGCTCCGGCCATCTTAGAGGAGCGACGGAAGGGAGCGGTTACAGGATTAGTCGCGGGGGCGCTCGCGATCGCGCTCGCAGTCGCGCTGTGGGCGCCGTGGAGGGGCGAGCGCGCCTCGGACGGGGTGGTGCGGTTGACCATGGAGACGGCCCCGGCGGAGGGGCTCGGGCCAATGGCTCTCGGACGGCCGGTGTTCACGTCGATGGTTTTTTCGCCGGACGGAAACACGCTGGTGTTTGCGGGCGCGAAAGAAGGCAAGACGCAGCTCTATAAGCGCGCGCTGGATCAAAGCGCCGCGACCGCGATGACCGGGACCGAGAACGCGTACGATCCGTTTTTCTCGCCCGACGGCGAGTGGGTCGGATTCTTTGTGCGGGACGGCCAAAGCAATACGCTCAAGAAGGTTCCTATCGTCGGAGGGCCTGCCGTCGCTATTTGCGAGGTTCCTAACAGCCTTGGCAACTGGGGAGCGAGCTGGGGACCAGATCGGATTGTATTCGCAATGGCTCGCAGGGGCTTGATGCAAGCCCGTGCGGCGGGAGGGGCTGCACAAACTCTTATCAAAGAGGATCCCGGTAAGCCGCGGTACGCGTCGCCCTGGTTTCTGCCGGGTGGCAAGACTCTGCTGTTCACAAGGATTCCCTCGAAAGATTGGAGCGAGGCGGAGATTGTGGCGCGGCGCATGGACACGGGCGAGGAGCACCAGGTATTAAAGGGCGGAGCGGATGCGCGCTATGTACCGACGGGTCATCTGGTGTACATGAAAGACGGGGCGCTGATGGCGGTCCCGTTTGACGCGGGGAAAGCTCAAGTGGAGGGCGCGCCGGTGGCGCTGATCGACGGGGTCATGCAAGCGGAGAACATGCGGAACGGACAATTAGAGTCCGGGATGGGCCAGTTCGCCGTTTCGGCCTCCGGAAATCTTGTGTATGCGCCAGGGGGCATCATGCCGCCTGAGCTTGAAACGCTCGTCCGCTTCGACCGGAAGGGAACGGCAACGGAGCTCGCGGCGCCGAAAGGCGGTTATGTTGGGCAACGCGTCTCTCCGGATGGGCAGAAGATCGTGCTTCGCAAGACGGGAGACACGAGCCGGGCCGCCGACATCTGGGTAATGGACATTCAGGGGACGAACGCGGTTCGTCTCACCTCTGACGG
>JASHRP010000367.1 GCA_030037375.1 Bryobacteraceae bacterium
CCCAACCCTAACACGCTCTCGATCATCAGCCGAAGTTTGATATTGGTGCACCCATCGCGATGCGAAGGCGGGCCGAGCAGAGTGGTGACGGAAGGGCTGGTCGCGGGAGTTCCCGTGATCGGCTCGGATGTCGCCGGAATTCCTTACGCGATAACGGACGGCGAGAACGGATTTGTTGTGCCGGGCGATGATATCGACGCGCTGGAGTTGCGGCTGCGCGAGCTGCTTGGCGATCCGGAGCTGCGGCAGAGATTGGGGTCGAAGGCATCCGAACTTGCGCGAGAACAATTCAGCGAGAAGGTGTACGTGGAGCAGTTCACGGAGATGATCCGCGCGGCGGTGCTCGGTGACAAATGAACCCGCGCCCCCGGTCGAGGGCGTTCGAGAGCCGGAGGGCGTGCGCAAACTGGACGGGACGATCGCGGGAGGCTTGGCCTGGACCGCGGGCGCGAAGGGCGCGACGCAGTTGCTCACCTGGGCGTCGACGTTGATTGCGGCTCGTCTGTTGTCGCCGGCGGATTTCGGGATCGTCGGCATGGCGGGATTGTTTAGCAATTTCCTGTCGGTGCTATCGGAGTTCGGACTCGGCACGGCGGCGCTGCAAATGCCGGAACTCGACTCTGATGTCCTCAAGCAATTGAACACCGCGGCTGCGGGAATCTGCACTCTGGTGTACGGGATTGCCGCGTTGTCGGCGCCTCTGGTCGCCGCATTCTTCAAATCGGACCAGTTGAAGTTGCTGGTGGTGGTGAACAGCTTCGGTCTGGTGATCATCGGATTTCAATCCGTTCCCACCGGTTTGTTGCAGAAGGATTTGGATTACCGGCGGCTCTCATTCATCGAAGCGGCGCAGGCGCTGGTGATGGCGATCGGGACGGTGACCGCCGCGTTGATGGGATACGCGTACTGGTCGCTGGTGGTGGGCGCGACGGCGGGACGGCTCGCGGCCTTGGGCTTGACGTACTGGTGGAAGCCGGTTGGATTCAAGTTCCCGCGGTGGAAAGACATCGAGGCTCCGATGCGTTTGGGAACGCACGTGGCGGTTGGGCGGATCGCCGCCGGGGCTTACGCGGTGTCGGATGGAATCGTGGTGGGCCGCATGTTGGGCGAATCGGCGCTGGGCGCTTATCAGCTAGCGTTGGCGCTGGCGAGCGCGCCGGCGGATAAAATCGGCGCGCTGTTGATGCGGGTGACGGGCCCGCTGTTCGCGCGCATTCAAACGGATTCCGAAGCGATCCGGCGCTATTTTCGAACATTCACTGAATCGCTTTCGCTAAGCATATTGCCGATGATGTTCGGACTCGCTGTGGTCGCGCCGGAAGCGGTCCGTCTGTTGCTGGGGCCGAAATGGATGGCGGCGGTGGGACCGATCCGGTGGCTCGCGTTGTTTATGGGCGTGCGTGATTTGTCGGTGCTGGTGAGCCAAGTTCTGACGTCGCTTCGGTACACGCGGTTCATCATGTGGATGTCCGTGCTGGGCGCGGTGGTGATGCCGGCGGCGTTCGTGGCCGCGTCGCACTGGGGTGTGAGCGCGGTTGCGGCGAGCTGGATCATCCTGACGCCAGTCACTTTCGTGCCGCTTCTGGTGAAGCTGATGGGGACGATCGGATTCCGGTACCGGGATTACTTGGAAGTTTTGACGCCGGCGGTGATCGGATCGATCACGATGGCGCTGGCGGTTCTATCTTTGCGCGTGTTTCTGAACGCTCACGATATCGGGACGATCGCGAAGTTGGCGCTTCAAGTAATCGCGGGAGCAGGGGTGTACGTGGGGTTCCTACAGCTTTTCTACCGTGAACGATTGCATCGGTACGTGAACTTCCTCATCGGTTTGAGGCGCGGAAAGGCGGAGGTTTCAGTCGCTTAGCGTTTGAGGTGCGCCGGCCAACCGGGAAAGAGCTGGTAGTTCTTGAGGCCGGGAGGGTCCGATGTACAGATTTGCAGGATTGGTCTTCGCTTGGTTGTTTTCGGCAGCTGGGAGCTGCGTGGCGCAGACGCAAGTGGATCTCCGGACTCAGTCGAAATCGGTGGACTTTAGCGCGGTGAGCCCGACGAAACCGATGACGATTGGAGCGTCGCTGCCGGGGATATGCACGACGGGGCAAATGTTTTTCGTTACGACGGCGACGGCGGGGCAAAACCTGTACGGCTGCATTGCGACGAACTCCTGGAGCTTGGAGGCTGGTGGAGGCGGAGGCGGGGGTGGAAGCGGCGTAACGGTGGAGAGCGCGGGGACGAGCGTAGGCTCGGCGGCGACGTTGAACTTCACGACCGGCGCGGGAAGCATCTACGCGATCAGCTCGACGCCTCCGTCGATATCGGTTCAATCGAGCGCGGATACGGGCGTGCTACTCACGCAGGCGAGGGAACAGTCCGGCGGGCCGTTGTTGTGCGCGGCGGCGACTGGATCGGGAACCGCTTACGGATGCTCGATGAGTCCGACGCTGACGCAATACACGCAGGGGATGGCGCTCGATTTCGAGGCTGATGTGAACGGGAGCGGAGGGCCGACGACGATCAATGTCGATTTCTTAGGCGCGAAATCGTTGACGCTGGCGGACGGCATGACAAATCCCGGTCCGGGCGATATCGTGGGCGGCCGGCTGTATCTGATTTGGTATGACGGCTCCGTGTTTCGCATCGCGGGCGCGGTGTTTCCGGCCGGCGTTTTGGGCGAGTCGCAGCCCACTTGCGGGACCGCAGTTCGCGGGCGGCTTTGGTTCGTCGCGGGCGGGGCGGGGACGAAAGACACTTTGTCGGTTTGCGCCAAGGATGCGACGAATGCATACGCATGGAGGTCGCTATACTAAGCGGGCAAGGGACATGGGGCAAAGCATCAAGTATCAGGTTTTTCTGATGGCCGCGTGCGCCGTTGCTGCGTTCGGCGGCCAATCCATACAGCTTTCGACGGCGACGGCGTCTAATAGCTCGGTTCCGGCGCAGGGCTCCGGCAATGCGTGGCGGGTGGAGTTTTCGATCCACGATTGGGATCCGAACTACAGCACGTCGCATCCGTTCGCGTTTCCGGTGGGAGCGAACGTCACGTTCTACAATTTCGGCGGCGGCAATTTGGCGATTTACCTGTTCAGCTCCACCGCGTCGAACGCCTTCAATTTCCCGTGCGAGATTCCGATGGGGAGCGCGAACGGCGGAACGATTTACTCGAACCGGTTCGTAACAGTCCGATTCCAGGAAGACCCGGTGAGCATGACGGATTATTGCCAAGCATGGGACGCACTGGGCAATCTGGTGGTGAACACATCTTATTCGTTCAGCTCCTTTACCGGCGCAAATAGCGCGGGCGCGACGGTTACCGGCACCGGGCAGAATCTATCGACCGCGTATTTTCGCGTGTATACGTCGACGGTTGCGACGAACGCGCGGCCTCCGGTGACCGCGGACACGACCGGGAATTGTCTGGTGTTTTGGAAGTTCGACGGAAATTTGAACGATACATGCTCGGCTGGGCCGTATGGAGCGTCGATCGCGGGCGGCAGCGCGGTTTACGTGAGCACGCCGTTTCAGAACCTGGTGGTTCCGATTCTGCAGACCGCGAATCCGCCGGTGTGGGGAAACACCGCGAGCTTGAGGGCCGGTTTCCCATCTCAACTGAACGGAGGACTGAGCTATTCGCAGGCCGACGGGAGCGCGACGGTGCAGTGCTTCTGGCAATCCGTTTCCGGGCCGTCAACGTTGATCTGGAGCAATCGCAGTTCGTGCACGCCGACGATCTCGGGGACGGTTTTTGGAGATTACAACGTCAGCCTGGTCGCGACGGATGTGAATAACAATCAGGGGACAGCGTCGCAGGACATCGGCGCTGTAGGCACGGATTCGCGCGGGGTGGTGGTGAATCCGAATCCGGCGGTGAATTTTCTGTTCGGCCCGATCATCGCGTGGGGGCAGAATCCGTGGGGCTACGCGGATTATTGGTCGATGCACGCCACCACGCTGCGAAGCGCGGACTACGCGCAGACGGTGACGTCGCAGAATCTCACTTATCCGGGATGGAGCACGAACGGAAAACCACAGTGGGAGTTTCCGGGGCAGGGCACCGTTAGCTACCACTGGAATTGCGCGGGGCAGCCGTACTTTTGCGGATCGACGGGGTTGGCGCTGGGAGCGGCGCTGGGCTCATCCGATACGAGCGTCACGGTGAACAGTGCGAGCCTGATCGATACCAGCGAATTGCCGACGCGAATCCTGGTGAGTGACGGCACGAACACGGATGAGCTGCGGGTGTG
>JASHRP010000368.1 GCA_030037375.1 Bryobacteraceae bacterium
GGAAGCCACAGAGAAAGCCGGACCGCTCTTCGCGGAGTACTTTGCTCACTGGCTTACCGAACATGCAAGCCGCCGGTGTGCTCCCAAGACGCTCGAACGTTATCGCGAGCTCGGCCAGTATCTTATCCGCGAACTCGGCGATGTCCGGTTGAACGAAATGACGACCGCCAAGATTCAAGTTGCGGTCTATCACCTGAAAGACAACGGCGGACGCAAGACCGAAGTGGAACCCAATGGCCGTCCGCTCGCTGCCAAGACGGTGCGGCACATGGGTACGCTCTTGTACACGATACTGTCAGATGCCGACCGCCTGGGTGTGCTCAAGATTCCGCATCCCATGGCCAACCGCAGGGTGCTGCTGCCCAAGCTCAGCAAGCGCAAGCCTCCGGTGCTCGATGAAGCCAAACTTCAGTTGCTGTTTGACCGGGCCCGCAATACCCGGCTGCACCCGTTCCTGGTCCTGGCCGCCGCGACCGGCTGCCGCCGTGGCGAGCTGCTCCCACTCCAGTGGACGGATATCGATCTGAATACGGGGCTGCTGAGTGTCTCCAAATCGTTGGAGCAAACCAAGGCCGGCCTCCGGGTCAAAAGCACCAAGTCGGATGAGCCGCGACGCTTCGGTGTGCCGGAGTGGGCAATCGAAATCATCAAGCAGCACAGAAGCGTCCAGGGCCAGGACCGGGCCATGTTCGGCTCGAAGTATAACGACAACAACTTAATCTTCTGCCAGCCGGACGGCAGCTACTATTCACCCGACCGCCTTGGAGCCAGAGTCGTCGAGTTGATGAGGAAGGCAGGGCTACGGGGCTTCAGCCTTCACTCGCTGCGCCATTCGCACGCGAGCATTCTGCTCAGCAAGGGGGTGCCGACAGCGGTGGTCTCTCAACGCCTCGGCCACGCCGACCAAAACATCACGCTTTCGATTTACAGCCACGCGCTGCCAGTGGACACGCGGGCAGCGGCGAAGGTCTGGAACGACTCCATGGCAGAGGTGATCGCGAGTGCGCGGCTGGATGGCAAAGCCGCCGCAGCGGCTCCGCGCATGTTAGCAAATGTTAGCACGGAGGGGCTGTGGAAAACGCTAACTGAAAGAAACAAAAGAGATAAGTTGGCGGGGACGACGGGGCTCGAACCCGCGACCTCCGACGTGACAGGCCGGCGTTCTAACCAACTGAACTACGTCCCCGCGAGTCTACGGTCGGCACCTAGTAGAATACCACAGCGACGCTAATTCAGCCGAGCTAGCCAATGGATGCGCTGCACAACTAAATCGCGATCGAGCGCCTTGGGTTGCAGTGTCAGATACGTTTCGAAATCGCGCCGCGCGGCCTGCCAGCGCTCCAGTTCCATCAGCAGCACGCCGCGGGCGTGATACCACGCGGGAGTATCCGGTGCTCCCGCGATCATTAGATCCAAAGTGGCCACCGCCCGACTGAAATCCTTGCTCCGAACGTAAACGCGGTGCAAGTTTTGTAACATTCGAACAGCGATCTGTTTTTTGGTCACCCGTTGCAGCAAGGCTGGATCGGCGACCTCCGCGCCGGCCAAGCTGAAGCAATCGCGCGCGGTGATGGCCCGGCCGCCGTTGAACGGATCGATGTAGGTGTTGTAGTTACCGTCGTCGAATTGCAGCACGAAGTGCCGGGGCAAGCCTATGCCGAACACCGGCATTTGTAGCCGCCGGGCGATCTCCATGTACATGACCGAGAGCGTGATCGGCAGGCCAGTTCGCCGTTCCAGCACCTGGTTCAGGCAGCTATTGCGCGGGTCGAAGAAATCTTCTTCGTTCCCGTGGAATCCCAGTTCCTCGAACAGAAAGCGCTGGGCCGTCTCGACGAAATCCCGTCCGTCGTTAAAGTTGCGCAGGCGGTCTCCCAGACGGGAAGCGAGCTCATTCAATTGTTCTAAGAACGGCTGCCGGTTCAGGTCCGGGAAGTGGATGCTCGCAAGATCGAAAGCGGCCAGATCGAGCCGCCCCGGTCTCGCATCATCCTCTAACAACTGGCGGAGATGGAGCACGAGCTTCTGCTACCACTTTACCCCGCCGCTCGCGCCTAACCAAACCGATCAGACCGGATTATCCGGCTAAAGCCGATACGCGGAATCCGGCCCGGGTCAAACGGCCCCGGTCCAGCGAGTTGCGCCCATCCAGGATGACCGGCGACCGCATCGATTGAGCGAGCTTCTCCCAATCCAGGTCGCGGTATTCAGGCCATTCAGTGGTGAGAACCAGGGCGTCGGTATCCGCCGCGACGTCTTCCGGCGAAGAGCAGCAAACAACCTCGGATGTGGGATTCTCCTGGCGAAAACGGTCCATCGCCACGGGGTCGTGCGCCTTTACGCGCGCGCCGCGCTCGATCAACCGTTTGGCAATGTCCACGGCGGGTGCGTCGCGTAAGTCGTCTGTGTTCGGTTTGAATGCGAGACCGAGCAAGCCAATCGACCGGCCCTTCAGAATCTTCAGCTCTCCGAGGAGTTTCTCCACCACGCGTTCGCGCTGGCGGCGATTGACCTCGCGCGCGGCCTTGACGATGTCCATGTTCAAGCCGTATTCGGCAGCGGTGCTGACCAGCGCGGCGGTG
>JASHRP010000369.1 GCA_030037375.1 Bryobacteraceae bacterium
CTTCAATCCGCGTGACGCCCGCGATGGCCTCCGGCTTGACGAATCATGTTTGGGAAATCGAGGAATTATTGGCGTAGCCATGAGGTCCAAGTCACAGACACCCAAGCGAACCCATCCGACAACGTAATTGTTGCTACCTGAAGTCTCCCTCCTATCCTGCTGCATGTTTCGCTATCGATCTTTCTTGCCTCTGGATCGTACTGAGCCAAGACGTCGTTTTTTACTCTTTCAACTGCATCATCCAAACAAATGATTTTCTCCCATCTCGGATTCGAATACTTCGAGAATTGAGCGTCTCCTTTAAGGATGGCGTTGCGTACGGCTATAGATCCCCAATATGGGTTGGCTCCGGGCGGATCTATAGATAGACTGCTTCCACTCTCTGTAGGACCGTGCTCGAATCTGATATGGGCAGTTTTTATGTATTTCCCAAAGAACCCTCCCAGAAAGATATACGTCACGGCATCACTGCCATCAAGCGCAGTCATTGAAGCCCTAGTCTCCGTCAGGGGACGGTGCAGTTCAGTTCGCAATCGATTCACATAGTCGAACCAAGTACGCACGTCGCCGCCGATTCGATCAAGCGCACGTTCGATTTCGATTCTAAAATCGAAAGTTCCCCGATCAAGCTCTGTAAGTCCCGCAGTTCCGGCTAGGGCGTAGGCTAATCTGCCAGACATTTGACGAGCTGGAAAAATCTTCTGAACGTCGTCACTCTCGATTGAACTAAAGGAACTCGCAGAGCGGCCATCGGAGGCAACCGCAATGCCTTCCGCGGTTGTCAGCCAGCGCAAGTACCCGAGTCAGTTCGCCGACGGCCAACTGCGCACGCTGCAACGACAGATCAAGCGCTGGCGCGCAACGGAGGGTCCGGCTCAGGAGGTGTACTTCGCCCAGCAGCACGTTCCGGGGCGGCTCGGGCAATCCGACTTCACCAGCATGAACGATGTGGGCGTGACGATCGGCGGGCAAAGTTTTCCGCACCTGCTGTACCACTTCGTGTTGACCTACTCGAACTGGGAAGACGCGACGGTATGCTACTCGGAAAGCTTCGAAAGTCTGAGCGAAGGTCTGCAGAACGCGCTGTGGGAACTGGGCGGCGTGCCCCTATCGCATCGCACCGACCGGATGTCGACCGCGGTGAACAACACCAGTGCGGCGAAAGAGTTCACGGTCCGCTACGAAGCTCTGCTTCGGCATTACCGGACTGAGGGGCAGAAGATCCAGGCGGGCCGGGCGAATGAAAACGGCGATGTGGAGCAGCGGCATTACCGGTTAAAGCGCGCCATCGAACAAGCCCTGATGCTGCGAGGCAGTCACGACTTTACCGGCATTGCCCCCTACAAGCAGTTCCTGCGGGAGTTGCTGGGCCAGTTGAATGCCGGCCGCCGTGATCGGCTTCAAGCCGAGATGCAATATCTGAAGGCGTTGCCGGAACGGCGGCTGGAGAGCCTGAAACGCGTACGGGTGAAAGTGGACTCGGGCAGCTTGATCTATGTGGACCGCAACACCTACTCGGTGAGCAGCCGTTTGATTGGCGAGGAGGTGGAAGCCCGGTTGGGGCTGGAAACGGTGGAAGTCTGGTACGCGGGCCGGCGCATGGAAGCGCTCCCGCGCTTACGTGGCCGCGGTAAGCACCGCGTCGATTACCGGCACATCATCGATTGGCTGGTGCGCAAACCCGGTGCGTTCGAGAACTACCGTTATCGCGATGAGCTGTTTCCCTCCAGCCGGTTCCGCATGGCCTGGGATGCGTTGCGGGAGCTGACGCCGCAGGCCAACAAGCGTTACCTGGAGATCCTTCACCTGGCCGCTAGCGAAGGTGAGGCTCGCGTCGACGATGCCTTGCGAACGCTGTTGGAGCAAGGCGAGATTAGCGAGGGCAAGCTGAAGCCTGAGGCCATCCAGGCACTGCTGGCGCAGGACGCCATCGCTCCGCCGGTGACACAGGTCGCCGTGGCGGAAGTCTCGCTCACCAGCTTCGACGACCTGTTGAGCACTCCTGTATCAACCCGGGGGGTAATGCAATGAGTCAGCTCCGCAACGTAGGCGCCGAACTGAACGAGTATCTGAAGGAACTGCATCTGCCTGCGATCCGCCGCATGTTTGAAGAGAACGCACGGCGAGCCACGCAAGAAACGCTCAGCTACGAGCAGTTCCTGCTGGAGCTGGTCGAGCTGGAATGCCAGGAGCGGCGTGAGCACCGTATTGAACGGCTGCTGCGAAGCTCACGCTTGCTGCTCGACAAAACGCTGGACAACTTCGACCTGAAACGTGTGCCGGCCAAAGCCGCGCGGCAAGTGCAGACCCTCGCCGATGGAACCTTCCTGGACCGGCGCGAAAATGTGCTCGCTTTCGGCAATCCGGGTTCCGGTAAGACGCATCTGTTGTCGGCGCTCGGCCAGGAACTGATCCGCCGGGGACGCCGCGTAACTTTCACCACTTGCCAGCGCCTGGTGCAGGATCTGCTGCGCGCCAAAAAGGAACTCGAGCTGAACCGCGCGATCAAGAGGCTGTCCTATTACGAAGCTTTGGTGATCGACGATATCGGCTATGTGCAGCAGAGCCGTGAAGAGATGGAGGTCCTGTTCACGCTGCTGGCCGAGCGCTACGAGCGCGGTAGCGTGCTGATCACCTCCAACCTTCCGTTCTCGAAATGGGAGTCGATCTTCAAAGATCCGATGACCACGGCCGCGGCCATCGACCGCCTGGTGCATCACAGCGTGATCGTTGAACTCAACGTCGCCAGTTATCGCGTCGAACAGGCCAAACGAAAGAAGGCCGACGAATGAAAAGGAAAATACCTTTGTTTGATTGGAGGCTCCGCCTCCAAACCTCCGGGATTTACCGC
>JASHRP010000033.1 GCA_030037375.1 Bryobacteraceae bacterium
GGTCGATCTTGACATTAGCGGCGTCGAGTTCCTTCCACAGGCCCTTACGGACCGCGCCGACGAATTCGACCGATGAATACGCAAGCTGCCCGTCCAATGCTTCCTGCTCGACCAGCCGCGAAAAACGAGGCGAGTTCAGGAGCGTATTCAAGACCGAGGCCTGCGCATTGTGAACCTTGGTTATCGCGCCGACCGCTTCGATGCGCCGCAGAATCTCTTCATCGATCATCCAGGATGGGGTCGTGAAAGCTGCGTCCAGCAGATATTTCACAGCTTCTTGCTGCTTCTCCTTCGGCATCAGGTTGAAGATCCGACCTTCCTGTCCCACCGCCTTTTGCTGAGAGTTGAAACCGCCAACGATTCCCGCGACGTGGTTCATCTCGCGCGTCCATTGTTCCAGCAGCCGCGTGTACAGCTCCGAGAGCTCCTCGTAGGTATCCCCCTCCTTGTATGCCGTCGCCGGCATCAGCATCTTCTCGACACGCTGCAAGTTCTTGACCCCCAGAGCCGTGGACTTAACGGCATCCGCGTCCCCGACGGCTTCTGTTTCTTCGCCAGGATCGGAGCCGCCGGAGTTGGCGGTATCGAACCGCAACCACGGTTTGTCGTCCTGTTCCTTGGCCCATTTGTCGAGCGTCGGCTTTTCGGCCTCAGGCGTGTTTGCATTGTCGATCGGCGCATAACCCCAGTGAATGGCCCAAATGTCGTAGGGACCGATGCGTGGAATCAAGTCGGCTGGGTCGATTCCGTCCTCGGGCTGCGCGACGTAATTGAACCGTGAGTAGTCCATGATCGACGGGGTGTGACCCATCGTGTGCAACCATTCCTTGTCGCGCACCTTTTCCTGCGGATACATGGAGCTTGCCTTCATGTTGTGCTGCAAGCCAAGCGTGTGACCAACTTCGTGAGAAATCACGTGCTCGATCAGGCGTCCCATCAGCTCGTCCGGCAAAGGGAGTTTCTGAGCGCGGGCATCGAGCGGTCCCGATTGCACGAAATACCAGTCGCGAACCAGATTCAATACGTTGTTGTAGACCTGAATGTCGGCGTTCAATATCTCGCCGGTTCGCGGATCGGAGATGTGCGGACCGTTTGCGTTCTCGGTGGTCGAAGGCAGCCAGCGAATCACTGAGTTACTGACGTCCTCCGCGCTCCAGTTCGGATCCTGCTCGGGTGTCGGGGCTTCCTTTGCTTGGATGGCGTTCTTAAATCCTGCCGCTTCAAACGCCACATTCCAGTCTTCCACCCCCTTTTTGATCCAAGGAACCAGCTTCGTCGGCGTCGCCGGATCGATGTAATATACGATCGGCGTGACCGGTTCGGAGACCGCCGCCGAGGGGTCCTTCTTTTCGAGCCGCCAGCGAGCGATGTTGCGGATCCGCTCCGCTTTATATTCGTCGTGACTGTAGTCCATCGATGTCGACGTGAAGAACCCGACGCGTTCGTCAAAGCGGCGCGGAACCATGGGCTTCTCCGGCAGACGCACCAGACTGTGATGCAGGACGATGGTCGCGCTCCCAGGACGCATCTGCCCATTCGGGCCACCGGCGGGAGCAGGAACCGGTTGCGCCGCTGCGCCTGGTCCGCCTGCGCCGCGCGTATAGGTGATGGTTACTTCGGCTTCGACATTGTTCGGGTAAGGCTTGATCTTCTCGATGAAAGTGCGGGTTTGATCGACTCCCGTGGCCCCCAGCCGCTGGCGCGCGCTAAACTCCTGCAGGTCCGCGGTGAAGAGGCGCGTCACCTCAACTACCGGATCGCCGTCTTTGGAATACGCGGCGACATTGAACGACATAATGATGGCGTCGTTATTCGCCGCCCTCACGGCCTTCGCGATAGGTGCATTTGGGTCGGCGGTGATAGTGAAGTTTACATCGCGAAGAAGCACCCGGTCGCCCTTGAGCTCCCACCTCACCACGCGATCGTTGAGTTGGCCGCCTCCGTAACCCGCGCCCACGGTTGTTTTTGCTATCTGCGTATTCCAGAGGAATTCCTTGTCCAATTCCTTCTTCGGAATCTCGTAATAATAGCGCTCCTTCACTTGATGCACGGTGAATAGGCCGGCCGAAGTTTTGGCGTCTTTTGTGATGACGCGATCGTACGGCTGTGGGCCTTGGTTCGCGCCGCCGCCCCGGCCGGGCGCGGGCGCCGCGGGAGCAGGGGCATCTTGAGGAGTATCGGCGGGCGGGGTGGGTTCGGGGGGTGGCTCCTGCGCCAGCAGAGCGATTCCCGTGAACAGGCCAAGCGTGGCAGCGCTCAAACAGCGGCTCATAAAAATCCTCCAGCGGGAGATTTTCCCGATGATACCCACTGGAATTCAGGACCGCAAGGGCGCCGAACGTGTCATCTCGGACTCCGGCCAAGGGCATCTTCAATAGCTGCTCACGCTTGCATCCCGCTCCCAAACTACGCTCCAATTTGTTGGCCTATGATAAGAGATTCGGAACGGAGGCTTGATGAAGAGACTTCATTCACTGGCGATCGGGATATTCGCCGCCGTGCTGCTCGCGCGGACCGCGCACGCTCAGGTTGCCCTGGATTCGGTGCGCGTTGCCGCGAAAGACACCGTCGCTCTGGCGAAGTTTTACCAGGCGGCGTTTGGCATGCAGGAGGTCAATCGGATCGAGAACCCGGGAGGCACGGAGGTCTTCGTGAACTTCGGCGACACGGTTGAAGCGGCGAAGGCCAACAAGAACCCGCTGATGATCCTGTTTCATCGCGATTCCGACGACGTAAAGGACCCGATTCCTCACGTGATCTTTGTCGTGAAGGACATGGCCAAAACGGTTGCCGCCGTGAAGGCTGCCGGTGGAACGATGACCGGCGAACCGCGGCCATTTAAGGGCACGGGCACCATCCTCGGTTTCGCGGTCGATCCGGCCGGGAACCGCATTGAACTGGTTCAGCGGCAATAGGGCCGACCTCGCCCCGCCCGGCGCTGTGAGCGTTCCGGCCGCCGGTCAAGGCCTGGCGGGAAGCATAATCCGCTCAATAACAACAGCTTGCGCCAAGATTTGCATGCGGTTCGTGAGGATTCGTAAATATACTTTACAATTGGAAACGATCAGGCGCTCCAATAAGTCTAACACCATTAACCATGCCTACTTCCGAGATCTCGCAGATCCTTGAGCAGCATCATGAGCCGTTGCTTCAAGATTGGATGAAGTTGCAGCTAGCGGCGCTGGGCCGCCGCCTGGCGCCGCAAGATGAAAGCAATCTCCAAAGCAACTCTCGCGAGTTCCTCACGCTCTTCCGGCAGGGGATGCTTTCGGGAGACTCGAAAGACGTCAACACGTCCGCCTGGGCGCCTGCCAGGGAGTTCCTAGCCAGCCCGGGGACCTGAAGGATCAGGTCATGGCAGGAAAGGAACGGGTATCATCGCAGATGCGATGACGGCGGCAGCTAAGGTCGGCCGAGCAATGGAGCTGCCAAGCCCGGTAGCTAGCCTGATTCCGAGTCTCGTGCTCAAGACAGTGGTGACGTTTGGGAGCCGGTGACGGTTCGCGGCGATCCCGTTTAGAAGAG
>JASHRP010000370.1 GCA_030037375.1 Bryobacteraceae bacterium
CCAGGGCTATTGTCGAAGGCGCTGCTTGAGTTCGGGCTTGAGTTCGAGAATGAGTCCGAAGTATCGCTCGCGATCGGTGCGAATGTGTTGAGGCTCGCGGGGGATGAAGGAATCGCGGTGAGCGATCTGCCACGATTGGCGGGAGTATCGAAGGAAGGGATCGCGATGGCGGTGGGCTATCTCGCGAGGCAAGGGTATGGGAAAGTCGGGACGCAGGCCGGTGGACGCGGGTTAAAGAAGAGGCTGGTGCTGACGGAAAAGGGCCGCGCGGCGCGTGAGACTTACGCGACGCTATCCGCCGCGATTGAGAAAAGATGGGAAGCTCGGTTTGGACAGGCGCTGCAGAGAATCCGCGGCGCGCTTGAGGAGATGAACCCTCGCTTGTTCGAAGGGCTTGTGCCGTATCCCGATTGCTGGCGATCGCACGTAGCGAAGCCGGAGACTCTGCCATGGTTCCCAATGGTGCTGCATCGCGGCGGGTATCCTGACGGTAGTTGATATGAAGTACTTCAAGCTCATCCGGTCCGGCGTTGAAGTAGGTCCGTTGCTGGAGGAGGTGCGGTCGCAACCGGACGCGTGGCTGGTCGACACCGGACGCCAGGAAAAAATCAGGGTTCAGCGCGAGACTAATACGATTTTCCTGCGCGGCGCCGTACCGCGTCGTGACTTAAACCTGAATGAAAATCAAGAGAGCCGCCCCACGCCCGCGTCGAAATCCTTTCCGAAGGCTCTCGCGTTCATGGCGCAGTTCGCCGAGGAGATGGGCTGCCAGCTTTCGCGAGCGACGATTGTGCGGCTGAAACCGAAGTCCCAGGTTTTTCGGCATATCGACGAGGGGTCGTATTATTTCCTGCGGGACCGGTTCCATTTGGTTCTAAAAAGCTCGGCCGGAAGTGTGCTGATGAGCGGCGGTGAGCAGGTTCGCATGCAGGAAGGCGAGCTATGGTGGTTCGACAACAAGCAGTATCACGAGGCCTACAACGAATCGGATGAGTGGCGAATCCACTACATATTCGATTTGCTTTCGAATGAATATAGCGACCTTGCTGTAAATCCGGTTGTGGTGCCGGGCGGAAAGCCGAAAGAAAGACCCGCGCCGTCCTCGGCCCGCGAGCTTGTCGCGGCGGCGATTCGGGAACGCGCGATTCTCAACGGCGACAAGCAGCGGTTGATTTCGGAGAAGGGAAGCCGCAATAACTGGATGATCGATACGCGCCGGTTGTTCATGCAGCCGGCCGCGCTCGACGCCGCCGCGGAACTGTTTTGGCAGGAATATAGCGGCCGGATGCCGTTTCAAGTTGGCGGGATGGAAATCGCGGGCATTCCATTGCTTTCCGCGATTCTCATGAAGTCGCATGGGCGCGGCACGCCGGTCAACGGATTCATCGTGCGCAATGAGCGCAAAACGTACGGGACGGGCAGCTCCATCGAAGGGACGTTGACCGCCGAGCCGATCGTGATGGTGGACGATATCTTGAATTCGGGACGCAGCATGGATAAAGCTCGCGTTGTTCTCGAACAAGAAAATAGAACAATTGCCTCCGCCTTCGTGCTGATCGACTACTTGAGTCCAGCAGGCAAGACTTGGCGGGAGCGGCACGGCATAACAGTCAACGCGCCATTTACTCTCGGCGAATTGGGGCTTTCGATAGAACGGCCCCAGCCGAAGCCCATGGCGGCTTTTCAAAACAAATGGCGCTTTGCCTCGCCCGATCCGAATTTCTTTCATCGCGTTCCGAAATCGTTTCCGGCAACGGACGGCAAGCGCGTTTATTTCGGCGGCGATTGCGGAATCTTTTGGTGCCTGGATGCTCGCGACGGAACACCGGTGTGGAGCTTCAAGGTGGAGTCTCCGGGGCACAAGAACTTGTGGTCGAGCCCGGCGATCCACTGCGGCCGCGTCTACTTCGGCAGCTACGACGGAAACGTCTACTGCTTGGACGCCGAAACCGGTGCAGAGCAGTGGCGGTTCATCGGCGCGGATTGGGTTGGTTCGTCGCCCACGCTGGCTCCTGAACTTGGCCTTTTGTTTATCGGTCTCGAATTCGCTGTTGAAGGGAAGCGCGGCAGTATCGCGGCTCTGCGTATGGATGACGGTGAAAAGGTATGGGAGCGCATCACCAAGCGCTACACACATGCCTCGCCGGCGTACTGGCCGGAGCGGCAATTGGTCGCGTGCGGGAGCAATGACAATGAGATGTTCCTGTTCGATGCGCCCACGGGAAAAATGCGATGGCGCTTCGAGACCAGCTCGGCGAATGGCGCGAAAGGCTCCATCCGCCACGCGCCCGCTTTCGATACGAAGCGAGCTCATCTGGTGACCGGCTGCGCTAACGGCCGGATCTACATCATCGACGTCCAGACGGGATTGGAGGTCTGGTCGGTCCAAACCGCTAACACGATCTACACAGTTCCACTGGTTTTGGAGGATAAGGCGTATATCGGTTCAACAGACAAATATCTCTATGTTCTGGATCTGGAGCGTCGAGCCGTCAAGACTAAGATTTTTGCCGGCTCCAAGGTTTTTGGACCTCCCCGGTTGCTCGCAGGCAGGATCTATTTCGGGGCCTGTAATGGCGTGGTTTTTGAGATCGATCCCGCGACGGACGAAGTCACCGGCACCCATCAGCTTCCGGACGCCGTAACGAACGCACTCACGTACAATTCTGAAGCAAAGGAGTTTTACGCGCTCACATACATGAATGAGCTGTTTGCGTTTTCACGTGCGCCGGCCGCCTGACGGCATATGGCGCATACTGCTTCGCGTCGGCCCAGAATACCGCAATATGGGTATTCCCGAGCACGCGTCACGAGTGTAATATCGGGCCGGGTACATAGGAGGGGCCATTCGTGGTGGTACCAAACGAAACTTCGTTCCTACCGGATTCTCCTTTATGACAGCCCCTCGGAGGCCGAACGGCCAAAGCTGTGCGGAATCGAAGCCGATGCGGAACATCTCAGCCGGAGAGATCCGCAAGCAGCATTGGGTTAGATGGCCCCTTTATGCAGCGATTACGGGCGCGGCCGTCGGGGTCGTGCCCAATGCCAATCCGTTGGAGAGGATAGAGGCTCCCGGAGCTCCAACGATCCGAGCCCTGAGGCGCGGAGCCGTACGAAAAGTTTCGCGGCCTCTATTCCAGGGCGCTGCCGCAGTGTCGGTAAACCTGGCACCCACTATTTCGCCGGGCGGCATCGTGCCGCTGGACAGTAGTTCCACGATCATTCAGCCCGGTGAATGGATATCGATTTATGGAACCAACCTCGCCAGCGGAACCGCGGTTTGGAACGGGGATTTCCCGCAGTCGTTGGGCGGGACCAGTGTGACAATTAACGGGAAGCCCGCGTACCTCATGTACGTCAGTCCGACGCAGTTGAATCTGCAGGCTCCAGATGACACGGCGACCGGACCGGTGCCGGTTGTGGTCACCACAGGCGCGGGCACCGTAACCTCTAACGCGATCCTCAATCCATATTCACCTTCCTTCGCGTTGATGGATTCGCGGCACGTATCCGGCATCATCGTCAGGTCCGACGGTTCCGGGGCCTTTGGCAATGGGAGCTATGACATTTTGGGTCCCACCGGCAACTGCTTCGGCTATCCCACGGTGGCGGCGCAGCCTGGCGACCTGCTGGAGCTGTATGGCGTCGGGTTCGGACCGACGAGCCCTCATGTTCCCGCCGGCCAATTGTATTCGGGAGCCGCGCCGGTCACTGAGCCGTTCTCGCTCTACATCAATGGCATCTCGGTCACGCCTTCCTTCGTCGGCATGATGGCGGCCGGTCTCTATCAGGTAAACGTCATCGTGCCGCCCGGCTTGGGACAGGGAGACGTTTCGCTTACTGCTTCGGTTGGCAACCTGGAAGCCCAGAATGATCTGTTGTTCTCTTTAGGCAGCGTTTCATCCCCGGGTCCGCCCTGCATCGTCTACTTCGGCGACGGGGATGGAGGGGACGGCGGTTACGTCGGAGATGGCGGCGATGGCAGTTACACTGGCGACGGCGGCTATACCGGCGATGGCGGTGACGGCGGTGACGGCGGCGATGGGGGTGACGGCGGTGACGGCTGCTAAAATCCTTTGTTTGATCGCAATGGGAGCGGTATCTGCCGGGTGCTTCGGAAAGGACGGCCCTACGATCCTTCCCCTGCCAGCGGACCCATTGGAGTTGGTAACGGGTCCCGTCCAGACGGCGTCGGACCGCGAGGGAGCGCTAAGGTTCCTGGAACACGCGCGTGACAACTTCACCCTGCGCTCTTCTGACGAGGCCTACGATCTCAAAGTCAGCTTCACGACGAACTCTCTCGGCCAGACGAATTATGACGGATCATGGGAAATGGAGGACCTCAACGTCCCTCAACAAGGACTCCGCTGGACAGCCAAGTCGTCAGGCGGGTACTCGATCACCAGGATCTCCGCGGCCGGAGAGGTTTCGGCGGAGTCGACGGTGAGATCCATTCCGCTTCGACTGCACGAAGCTCGCGGATTGTTGAACGACCCGCTTCCGTCGGCGTCTTACGCGAGCCGTGGATCGATTCGCACGGCGAGGGTTGAGTTGAATGGCAAAGCCGTTACGTGCCTCTTGCTGTCGCAATTGAAAAATCCTTCGAATCCTCCGGCAGGCCGTGGATGGGACGAAGCCGAGGAGTGCATCGATCCGCAAACCGGGCTGCTGCAACTGCACTCTGAGGCGCCTGGGCGCTACGTGGTTTACGATTACTCGCAGCCGTTTCAAATCGGCGCTCATGTGTTGCCGCGCAGCATAACGGTTAACGAGGCGGGGAGGGTCGTTTCGAAGATTGTGGTTGAGAGCGTATCGCCCATTGCGGGCGTCGACCCCGACTCGCTTTACCCGACGGCGGCAATGCAAGCGGCAGGACCGGCGATTTCGATTAAAGGCGCGGAACGGATCGTGCGCGTTCACCAGCAAGGCCATTCGAGCTCGGGATTGACGTTGAGCGCGGTGTGTATTTTCGGAGTGATCACGCCCACGGGACAGCTCACCGAGGCGCACTCCTTGCAGCCGAACGACCCTAATAGCGATGCTGCTCTGAACGACGCGCAAAGTATCAACTTCGCACCGACTATCCCTCAGGGAGCGCCGCCGCAGCAGCACTTCGCTTTCATCATCGAGAAGTTTCTTACGAAGCAGTAATCCCCGGATTGCGATTAATTCGAGGCCGGGCGCTCGGCGTGATCGATGACCAGGACTTCGATCGGGTCTTTCTGAAAATCGAGCTTCAGCCCGAGCTGGTCCTGGACGGCGTCAAAGATGGATGGACAACTCCACGATGACGGTTTAACTCCAAGGTGCCGCTGCTCGGCGAAGTCCGTAAAGCTGGCCGGGCAACTCCCTGCCGAAGGCGCGCGATCCTCCACGAGGTCCGGCGTAAACGTCAGCCGGAAATCGAAAGCATCGGTGAAGTTGGTTTTGTCCACGACGGGCCGGTCCACATACTCAGAGAGGCTTTGAATAAGGATTGGCATCGCCACATTGTTTCCCTGCATCCAACCGGGAAGCATAAGGGCTATGGCGCCACTTCCGCGCGGCTTGCCGTTTTCTTTCGCCGCTGCAAGTTTCACGCCGCCCTTGCCAGACACCAGCGCATAAACGGACATCGCTCTGGTCTCCATGTGGACTTTCAACTTGAACCGGTCCGCAAGCAGCATCTTGACCATCTCTTTCATTTCCGATTGCGTCGCGGATTCATTCGCTTTGGCCTCGATGTCGTAGCGGCCGTTGTAGCTGTCTGCGATGACGGAGGTCCATTGAGGATCCCCGGCGATCTGGAAGTCGCGGACGCCATACGTATCCTCAATCAGAAAGACGATCGGGACGTTTGAGCCGAGAAACCGGCCGCCCGGCAGGTACTGTATCCGCGCACCGGTGGCGCCGGGAACGGCAGGTTTGACGGACGCTACGTCGAACGCCGGGGCGGAGGATTGTCCCAGCGCGAGCGATACGAAAAAAATGCACACGGCGAGATAACGCATTTCTACGGCTCCATTGAGATCCGCATAGCTCGCCGAACCTCGGGAAGGGCCTATTTGAAATCGAGGATCAGCTTGCCGCCCTGGCCGTTATAAATGAGCGATAGATCCTTAGGCTTGACCTTGGAATCGACGGCGAAGTAGAGCAGTCCTTCCGCCGTGCTCTTAATTTCCTTGTCGGGCAGCGCTTTTTCGGTGAGCAAAGCAACCATCGGGCTATCCGGTTCTTCGTTGGGCTTCGCTTTGGAGC
>JASHRP010000034.1 GCA_030037375.1 Bryobacteraceae bacterium
GGAACTGACTGACAAAGGCGTGCTCGCCACGGATCTGCTGCGCTTTCTTCCCCGCGCGATTCATGAAATCAGTTGAAACGCATTCCGAGGAAGAGACGATCGAGCTCGGAAGACGGATCGCCGCGGAACTGCCCCGGCGCGCCGTAGTCCTGCTGATCGGGAATTTGGGGGCCGGCAAGACGACTCTTGCCAAGGGAATCATAAGCGGTTTGGGCGCGGCTTCAATTGAAGAAGTATCGAGCCCAACGTTTACTTTGATTCATGAATATGGCGAAGGCCGCATCTATCACATCGATCTGTACCGTCTGGATACGCTATCACAGGTCGCAACGTTAGGGCTCGACGAGATTTTCGATCGCGATAGCGTCGTGCTGATCGAATGGGGCGAGCGGTTTCCCGAGTTGCTGCCGCGCGATCGCATGGAAATCCGCCTGCGCGCCGAGGGCGAGAATCGGGTGATAGAGTGGGGTTGAGATGGCGTTGATTGAAACAAGCGGCGCCACACGCATCTTGACGTACGAGGAATGGCTCGCAATGCCGCCGGTTGAAGATGGCACGGATGAAGTTGTCAAAGGAGAACTTCGCTTCATGCCACCGAATCACTATCCACACGCCGAGATCATTCAGAACATCATCGACGCGATTGTCGGCCAAATCGATAAGAAACAGGTTCGAGTTTTGGGTTCGTTTCTTGGGCTGATGATCAGCCGTCAACCGCTAACGAGCAGGGCCCCCGACCTGATCATGTTTTGGCGCGAAAAGATGACGATCAAAGACGGGGTTTATTGGTCCGCTCCTGGGCTGGTCGTGGAGGTTCTGTCCCCGTCGGAAACCCGCAGCCAGCAGCGGGAGAAGCTCGCCGACTACGCAAGCATCGGTGTGCCCGAAGTGTGGCTGGTTTCCCCGGAAGCTGAAACCGTTGAAGTTCTGCAGTTGATGAGCGGGAAATGGGAGCGGTCCGGGATCTTTGCAAGCGGCTCAATCCAACCCTCACAATTTCCACAGGTTAGCGTCGCAGTCGCAAGCATCTTCGAAATCTAAGTTAGTAACCTCCTTGTAAAACAATAATTTGCGGTTACGTATTGTCACTCCTCTCCTGAGTGTGCTAATAATATTCCTTGGGCCGCGGCGATTGGCGCAGCGGTTCAACTGGCCAGAGAAATCGTACTCTCAAAGCAAAATTCCCAAGATGGAGGTTGAACTATGAACATTCGGCCGCTTCACGACCGCATCGTGGTCAAACGGATCGAAGAAAGTGCGGACAAGACCGCGAGCGGTCTTTACATCCCCGATTCCGCCAAAGAGAAACCGCAGGAGGGCGAGGTAATCGCCGTCGGCAATGGCAAGCGCAATGACAAGGGCGAAGTGATGGCCCTCGACGTCAAGGCTGGCGATCGCATCCTGTTCGGCAAGTACTCCGGCTCGGACATTAAAATCGACGGCAACGAGTATCTGATCATGCGCGAGGACGAAGTCCTGGGCGTACTCGAAGGCGGATCGAAAAAGGCGAAGGCGTAGGCGGAAGGAACGTAAAGGAGATTCAACATGGCAGCAAAGCAAATCGTATATAGCGAAAACTCCCGCCAGGCGATCCTGCGCGGTGTGAACCAGTTGGCCGACGCGGTGAAGGTGACGCTGGGTCCCAAGGGCCGCAACGTGGTGCTGGAGAAGAAATTCGGCGGGCCGACCATCACCAAGGACGGCGTGACCGTGGCGAAGGAAGTGGAGCTCAAGGATCCGCTGGAGAACATGGGCGCGCAGATGGTGCGCGAGGTTGCTTCGAAGACCTCCGACATCGCCGGCGATGGCACCACGACCGCGACCGTTCTGGCGCAGTCGATCTTCCGCGAAGGCGTGAAGGCCGTGGCCGCCGGCGCGAATCCGATGGCGCTGAAGCGCGGCATCGAGAAGGCAGTCGAGGCGGTTGTCGAGGAAGTGAAGAAGTTCTCCAAGCCGGTCTCCGGCGACATGATCGCCCAAGTCGGCACGATCTCCGCCAACGGCGACGAGACCATCGGCAACACTATCGCTGAGGCGATGAAGAAGGTCGGCAAGGATGGCGTCATCACGGTCGAAGAGTCGAAGACCATGCACACGGAGTTGCAGACCGTCGAAGGTATGCAATTCGACCGCGGTTATCTCTCGCCCTACTTCATCAGCGATCCGGACCGAATGGAGTGCGTGATTGAAGATCCGTACATCCTGATCCACGAGAAGAAGATCAGCAACATGAAGGACCTGCTTCCGTTGCTCGAGCAGATCGCGCGCAGCGGCAAGCCGCTGCTGGTGATCGCCGAGGAAGTGGAAGGCGAAGCGCTGGCGACTCTGGTGGTCAACAAGCTGCGCGGCACCCTGAACGCTTGCGCGGTGAAAGCTCCCGGTTTCGGCGATCGCCGCAAGGCGATGCTGGAGGATATCGCGATCCTCACCGGCGGAACTGCCATCTTCGAAGAGACCGGCATCAAGCTGGAAGGCGTGCAGATCAAGGACCTCGGCAAGGCAAAGCGCGTGACGGTGGACAAGGACAACACCACCATCATCGACGGCGCGGGCAAACAGAAAGACATCGAGGGCCGCATCAAGCAGTTGCGCACCCAGATCGACGAAACGACGTCCGATTACGATCGCGAGAAGCTGCAGGAGCGCCTTGCGAAGCTCGCCGGCGGCGTCGCTGTTATTAAAGTGGGCGCGGCTACTGAGACCGAGATGAAGGAGAAGAAGGCTCGCGTGGAGGATGCTCTGCACGCCACTCGCGCCGCGGTCGAGGAAGGCATCGTTCCGGGCGGCGGCGTGGCTCTGCTGCGCGCGTCTGCAACTCTGCACAATCTGAAACCAGAGGGCGACGAGAAGATCGGCATCGATATCGTGCGCAAGGCTTGCGAGGAGCCGGTGCGTCAGATCGTCGGCAACGGCGGATGGGAAGGCGCGATCGTGATCGAAAAGGTGCGCGCCCACAAAGACGCCAATTACGGCTTCAACGCGGCTACCGCGGACTATGAGGACCTGGTCAAGGCCGGCGTCATCGATCCCACCAAGGTGACCCGCTCGGCCCTGCAGAACGCGGCTTCGATCAGCGCCCTGATGCTGACCACCGAAGCCATGATCTGCGAGATCCCCGAGAAGAAGCCCGCCCCGATGCCCGGCGGCGAGCACGGCGGCCCCGGCGGAATGGACTACTAGGCGCTTCCACGCCTCTCTGGCGCCTTACGGCGCAGAAGCATCGCGGGAACCGCATACAAACTCAAGCCGCTCGTCTCACGAAAGTGGGACGGGCGGCTTTTCGTTTCTGATTACAGAATCCCGGCTTCGCCCGCCCATGTGGCGATGTACTTTTTCAAAAAGGCGCTGAATTCCGCCGCTTCCTCTGGCAGCCTCTTTCCCGCGTGACTGATCTCGTAGAATTCCAGCGTGACGAGGGGCTCGATGAGCTCGCTCATCGTCACCTTCCGACTACGGCAGGCTTGCAAGCCGAAGGAGGGGATGATTGCCATTCCCTCACCCGCCTCAACGAGGCCGATCTGCGTGTCCAGTGAGTTAACCGTTTGTCCTCGCTTCCAAGATATGCCGCTCTTGGCTAACTGCGAGTCAATTAGCTGCTGATGTGGATAGTTCGGTGTCAGAGCGATAAGCGTTTCCCCGTTCAGAGCGGACCACTTGGTCGATACCCGATTGAAATCGGCGTTGTTGGCAGGCCGGATGATCATCAGCGAAAATCGAAAGAATGGCACACCACGTACGCCTGCCATCCTCCCGAACACTCCCAGCCCCAAATCCAGCTTGCCGGCCGCGACTCTGCGCGCAATTATTCCCAGATTTCCGTCGAAGAGCCTAATGCTTAGATCCGGGCGTTGCTGACGAAACTGTTGAATCGCCAGCGGGAGAACATGGGCAGCAATCCAAGGAGTCGTGCCCACTGAGATCCGCCGGGTTCTTCCCTTCACCGCTTGCTCGATGCGAGACATCCCTGTATCGAGCGCATTTAGCGCGGGCCGGGAGACTGCGAGAAGATCACTACCATATCGGGTCAACGCGACTTGCCGCGTCGTCCGATTGAAGAGGCGGAAGCCGAGTTGGCGCTCCAGTTCGCGGATTAGGACGCTTAAGCCAGACGGCGTCAGGAACAGTCTCTCCGCTGCGCGCGCGAAGCTCTGGTGCTCAGCGACCAGATGAAAAGCTCTGAGTTGTCGCGAGGTGAATTCCATTATTGACATTCTATCAATAGTTCCTGACTATTAAGAACTTGTTGTTCACAATGGATCGCTGTACAAATGATCATGCCAGGACGAAAGCCGCTGGCAAGTTCAAAAAAGAAAAGGAGCAAGACAATGGCTAGCAAGATGAAGAACGGGCATCGCGTGAACAACGTAGTTTTGGTCCACGGCGGTTTCGTGGACGGATCGGGATGGGAGGGAGTGTACACACTTCTCAAGAAGCAGGGCTATAACGTCGCGATCGTCCAGAATCCCACGATTTCTTTGAACGAGGATGTGGCGGTAACGAAAAGAGCCATCGCCGCGCAGAGCGGGCCGGTGATTCTGGTCGGCCATTCTTACGGCGGGGCCGTGATCACCGAAGCGGGCAATGATCCCAACGTGGCCGGGCTTGTTTATGTCACGGCATTCGCGCTTGACCGGAACGAATCGGTCCAAACCATGATCCAGAGCGCGCCTCCCGGAGCGCCCGTGCCGCCGATCCTGCCTCCGCAAGACGGATTTCTGCTCCTGGATCGCGCGAAATTCGCGGACGCGTTCGCAGCCGATGTGAATCCTGAGATGGCCGACTTCATGGCCGACTCTCAGGTCCCTTGGGGCATTGAAGCGCTAAGCGGCGCGGTATCCGAGCCTGCTTGGAAGTCGAAGCCTACTTGGTACCTTGTTTCCACCGAGGACCGAATGATCCCTCCGGACGCGCAACGTGCGATGGCGAATCGGGCTGGCGCGACGGTTGTTGAAGCGAAAGGAAGCCACGCGGTGTACGTCTCGCAACCGCGAGCGGTTGCGGATGTCATCGACCAAGCCGCCAACGCCTAATGGTGACTAAGAAAGCGCACGGCGCTCGGCCGCTCGACTCACGAACGTGGGACGAGCGGCCTTTTTAGTCAGAATGAAGCGACCAACCACCGAATCGTAGCATCGCGGGTTACGCTGCGAAGAGGTGAATCCCACGGCGCAGAGCCGCATACGAAAGGAGT
>JASHRP010000371.1 GCA_030037375.1 Bryobacteraceae bacterium
ATGCGGCGCAGAAGGTCGCGGACACCTTGGTATTCAATACCGATACATTCTTTGCCCCCTCCAACAAGCCAAAGGACGTGATGGATGCGGACTGGCAGAAGACCAAACAACAGCTACCGCCGTATGCGGAGCAAGTCTTGATCGTGATCTACGGCGCGCGCAACGATCCCAAGCGGGCCGTGGATGATCTGACGAAGCTGATTAAGCATGACCCAACTCTGGCAGGAGGGTCGTATCAGCTTGGCTCAAACATGCTCAAGGTCTTCGCGGCGGATAAGACGCCAGAGAAGCAGCCGACTGCGTTCTGGCACTTCGCGCGAGCGGCGGCTTATGACGGTCCAGGCGCGCTTCCAGCGGCTCAAAAGAAGATACCGATGGATTACCTGAACCTCAACTATCCGAAGTTCCACGGGTCGAATGAGGGCTTGAGCGATCTGCTCGCGAAAGCCAAAGTCAGCGCGTTTCCGCCAGACGATTTCCATGTCGACAGTACCGTAGACATCGCCAACAAGCAGGCCGCCGCGGACGCGGCAGCCCGCGCGGCGAATCCCATCATCTACATGTGGTCAAACGACATTAAGGCTCGGCTGCTGAAAGACGATTCGTTGTGGGATGCTGCCGTGAAGGACACGGTCCTGCCGCCTGACAAGGATGGCATGCCCCAGTACTTCGACGCGAAGATCGTTTCGATGATGCCGGCCACGAATCCCAAGGAAATTACGGTTGCAATCGAAAAGCCGGACGTGCCGGACGCCAAGCTGGAATTGGACAAGGCGCTGGACGGCAAAATGGACCCGGGCGAAACGATCCAGTTCAAGGGTCAGACCAAGGAATGGACCAAAGACCCCTTCATGATCACCTTCATCATTGCCGACCCCAAGGAAGATATTAAGGGCTGGACCGGCAAGAAGGCGGTAGGCAGAGGCACGAAGGCCGGGACCAAGGGCGCTACAAAGTAGTAGCAGCTATTCGGTTCCGTAGTTGATCTCTAGCCGCCGCGCGCGGACGCTCGCGGCAGCCAGGACCAACGCAGTCAGCGCGAACAGTCCAAGAATCGCAAGCCAGGCCGGCGGGGCTTCGGCCGTTGAGATCAGCAATCGCAGGAGCGCGGGAGTATCGTTCTCCGGCGCGGCCACGGTCGGGCACAGCGACTGAAGATAAAAGATCACGCTAACTTTTTTGAGAGCCGCTGGCAAGAAGGGATTCGCTGCTTCCCACAGCATCACGCCCGTAGCGGGCAGGATCGGATTGCGAAACAGCAATCCCGTCGCGACGAAGATGCTCCCATAACCCACGCAGGCGAGCGCGGTGACTCCCAGATAGGACAGAATATCGTGCCAGCCGGAACCGTGCATATAGGCCGCGACCTGCCCCGGTTCGAAGTGCCAGCTAAGAGCCGCGATCTGCAGAGCGGTTCCGGTGGTGAAGATGACCGCGGCGGCGGAAAGACCGGCGAGATACTTTCCGGCCAGCAGAATCTCGCGGCGCATGGGCGCGAGCAGATAGAAGTGCAGGCTCTTGTCCAGCATTTCGCCGCGAAAGAGGTTGCTGAAGATGCCCACGCATCCGAAGAACACTGCCAGGCGCAGGTAGAAGAATTGGAATACGGTCGCGAAGATCGCGGAATCTTTGGTCACGTTACAGCGGTCCTGCTCATTGATACCGCGGACGAAGCCGTCGATAACGGTGAAGGTGAAGTCGCTTTCGCCGTCGGTGTAGCGATCGATGGAAACTTGCGGACCCATGCCTCGCCGGCCGCGCCGGTAATCAAATTTCTGATACGGCTCTCCTAAATCGGCTGACAGTTCCTCTTCGGCCGTACCCGGCCGGATCGACCGCAATACCAGCGTATCGACGGGATGCGACCGAACCATGGCTTGCCGATGCTCATGATCGCGCGTGACATCGATGGCGTGGATCAGATAGAGAAACGCAGGGCCAAGCGCGAGAAGGTAGATCCACAAACCGCGCCGCGAGAAGAACGACTTCTTCAGCTCCAGCCGCATCACGCTGGCGATTTGAGACGTCCATGCCGGATTCATCGCGATCCCTCCTCGCCGATCAAATACTCATATACGGAGTTGACGTTATCGTCGGCGGGCGCGACTCCTTCGATGTCGATTCCGTTCAGCGCCAGATGATTCAGCGCGCGATAGAACCGGTCTGCGTCGCGGGTCTTGATCAGCACAGCGCTGCCGCTTTCCACCAGGCGAGCTTCGACAACGTGATCGAATTCGAATAACTTGGATGCCAGAGCCGAGCAACGGCTGGAGCGGATCAATACCTGCATCGGATGCTCCTGGATCTCGCCGCGCACGCCTTTGATCTGGCCCTCCGCGACGACGTACCCATTGCTCAACAGAATCACCTGATCGGAGATTTGATCGACCTCGTGCAGCACGTGGCTCGAAACAATGACGTGGCGCCCTTGCGCGGCGAGCTCGCGGAACAAAGTGATGGTCTCCGCCCGCACCAGCGGATCGAGGCCGTTGAGCGGCTCATCCAGCACCAGCACTTGCGGATCGTGCGCAATCGCCATGGCGAGCTTGATCCGCTGCCGCATGCCCTTGCTATAGGCCGCCACTTTGCGTCCCGCGGCTTCGGTCATGCGCAAGCGCTCGATGGCCGCGCCCGTGAGCCGATTGCAGGTGGCCTCGTCGAAACCGAACAGCCTCAGAAACGAAGAAACCAGTTGATGGCCCGTGAGCCCTCGCGGGAACGAATCGAATTGCGTGGAGTAGCCGAGCACGCGGCAGAGACGCTCCGGATCGTTCGGCGGAATATCGAGCACCCGTATCTGGCCTCGCGTGGGGCGCACCAGGCCGGACATCAGGTTCATCAGCGTCGTTTTGCCGGAGCCGTTGGGGCCGACAAGACTGGTAATTCCCGGGGGGATCGAGAGGGTCACGCGATTCACGCCGAGAACTTCGCCATAGAATCGCGAGACGTTCTCAAAGGTGACGCGGGCGCCGTTCTCGGACATTTACTTGACCACCTTACCTTACGACCTCAAAGGCGCGAACTCTTCTTGAAAGCATTCGCAAGCAGATGAGCGCGCAAATGGCGAGAGCCATCCACGCGTCGCCGGCCGGAAGCGGGGGCGGAGCGACGTCGCGAAACATTTGAGAAAAGATGACCGAGATCACCTGGCGCAGGTCGAGCAGGGAGCCGTACTCGGTCCGCACGATTGCATTCACCGCGGAGCCGAAGCCCGCGCCGGCGAAGAATACGGCCAGAATCGTGCCGCCCGCCGCTATGCGCCACTTGATCCATGCCGAAATCGCCAGCGCGATCAGGCACAGCGTTACGTCCCAAACGAACAGCCCGGCGAAGATGGCCCCCGCGACCCAGGAGTTTTGCGCGGCCCATCCGGTCACCACGCTGGACTGGATCAGAAACAGAATCAGTCCCGGGATCCAAGTGATCGCCGAAAGAAGCGCCAGCAGCAGGCTCAGTTTTCCGATAACGTACTCGGCTCGTGAAAACGGGCGGCTAAAGTACAGCGGCATCGCATTGTTGGTGACGTCTGGCGCGATCAAACCCGGTCCGACGAATGAGGTGAGCAGTACTGCCATGCCTCCCTGAAATCCGCAGAAGTATCGGAAAAACGACGCGTCCACTTGAATCATCTGGCCGACCCGGATATTCATCGCGGTTAGGAAAGAGAGATTGTGCGAGATGTAAATGAACGCCGCGCATCCGATCGGAAAGAAGAAGCACGCGACCAGATACATCACCAGGAATTTCGATTGGAACAGATAGGTGTACGCGGAGCGCGGCAAGATCATAAACCGCGACCACCCTGGCGTGAGGGAGCCTTCATAGGGCTTGTAGGTACGTTTATAAACGGCCATCTTGTCTCTGTTTCTAACTGGCCATCGCTTTCAAGAAAATCTCTTCGAGGGTGTCGCGGCGGTAATGCAGCCGGCGCAATTGCAGATCCCGCTCCGCGGCGATGCGGTAAATCTCGCGAACCTCAAAACCCTCCGGCAGAACCATTTTGATTCGTCCCGCGCCAGCCGCTTCGCATTGGCATCCGAGCTCGCTCAGCGCTTCCGCGAAGCCCGCATCGGAGCCGTATGCCTCCAGCTCGACGAAGCGCTTGTTGGCTCTGCGCTCTTCTTCCAGATTTGAGCTGTGCACGATGCGGCCCTGTTTCAGGATCAGCACCTCCTCGCAGGTTTCCTCCACGTCGCGCAGCAGGTGGGAGCAGATCAATAGATGCATCTCGCCCGATTCGCGCATTTCCTTGATCAAGCGAATCATGCGCGCCCGCGCGGGAGGGTCCAGGCCATTGGTCGGCTCATCGAGAATCAGCAGCCGCGGTCCATGGACGATCGCCTGCGCGAGCTTCGCCAACTGCTTCATGCCGAGCGAATAGGTTCCCAGCAAACGGTAGCGCGCTTCGCCGAGTCCAACGTAAAACAGCGATTCGTGCGCGCGCTCCAGTGCGGCGTCGCGAGGCAGGCCGGAGAGCTCGGCCATCATGCGCACGAACGCAACCGCGGTCATCTTGGCGATGAAGGAGTCGTTCTCCGGCATGTAGCCGATTAACGAGCGGATCGGTTTGGCATCGCGGCGGATATCGTGGCCGAAGACGCGCGCGGTTCCGTCGCTGGGCCGCACGAACCCGACCAGAGTCT
>JASHRP010000372.1 GCA_030037375.1 Bryobacteraceae bacterium
TCAGCCGCTTGATCGACCGCTGCACGGTGCTCATGTTGGTGAGCAATCCGCCCAGCCAGCGTTGGTTTACGTAGAACTGCTGACAGCGCCCGGCTTCCTCGGCGACGGCTTCCTGAGCCTGCCGTTTAGTACCTACAAACAGAACCGTCTTGCCTTGCGCGGCCATCTCGCCCACGTACCGCATCGCGTCTTTGAACAGCTTCAGAGTCTTTTGAAGATCGATAATGTAAATGCCATTACGTTCGCCAAAGATGTATTCCTTCATCCGTGGATTCCAGCGCCTGGTCTGGTGCCCGAAGTGAACGCCGGCTTCGAGCAATTCCTTCATGCTAATGGACGGCAAATAACCTCCTTCTTAAGGTTCCGTTCGAAACTCCGTGCCGCGGCCCAGGGCGGGATTTACGGTACGGGCGTGATAAATAGATGAGGAACAGGCACCGGCCTGTTCCAAAAATGTCAACCCCAAACGCAACAAGCAATGCGCGGAACGCAAGATTATCGCTTGGAGAATTGGAAGCGCTTGCGCGCGCCCTTCTGCCCGTACTTCTTGCGCTCATGCTGGCGGGGGTCGCGGCGGACCATCCCCGCTTCCTTGAGCTTGGCGCGCAGCTCTACGTTGAACTCCATCAGCGCGCGCGTGATTCCCAGCTTCGCCGCGCCGGCCTGGCCCGAAGGCCCGCCGCCATTCGCGGTGATCAGAACGTCGAACTTGTCGGCGGTCTCAGTGGCCAGCAGCGGCTGCTTGACGATCGCGCGAGCGGCTTCGCTCGGAAAATAACTTTCGAACGTGCGCCCGTTAACTTTGATCTCGCCCTTGCCGGGCCGCAGGAACACTCGAGCCACCGCGCGCTTGCGCCGGCCGGTTCCCAGATGCTGTACCAATGCCACTCCTTGATCTCCTATTTAGACTGCCATTGCCGTCGGCTTCTGGGCATCGTGCGGGTGCTTCGGACCCGAGTACACCTTCAGCTTCCGGTACATTTGTTTGCCAAGCTTGGTTTTCGGAAGCATTCCTTGAATCGCTTCTTCCACCAAACGAACCGGCCGAGTCTCGCGCACCGTGCGCGCCTTGGTCTCGGTCAAGCCGCCCGGATAACCCGAGTGGCGCCGGTAAATCTTCTGCTCTTCCTTGCGTCCGGTGAGGCGGATCTTGGCCGCGTTCACCACAATCACATGATCGCCGGTATCGAGAAACGGCGTGTAAGTGGGCTTGTTCTTGCCCATCAAAGCCAGGGCGGCCTTGCTTGCCACCCGTCCCAAAACTTCCCCATCCGCGTCGATCAGATGCCAGTCGCGCACCAGAGTATCGAGCGTTGGAATTGCGGTTTTCATGAAGACAGACCTTCTCTACGCGAGTTCTCTCGTCTAACTACATTAGCCGAAGCCGGATGAAAGTGTCAAACCGCCCGGCAAAGCGTAAACTGACTGCAGGAGGCCGCGCATGGATCGCTGGGAGATGCTGTTCATGCTGGGCACGCTAGCGAGCGTGTTTGTCCCGATGTTCATCGCCTTGTTTGTGTCGGGAAAGCGATGGAGAGAAGCGCAGGACAGAGCGCGCGAGCGCCGTATGGCTGAGCACAGGATGAATGCAAGACTCCTGAGGCTCAACATTTGACCCGTTTTCGACCAAGCGCAGCAGTTCCAGTGGAGTGGTTCGGCTTCATTTGCGCCACTTAGCCGCGAGTTGCGCGGCCTGCGCCGAGGCTGCCCTCCTGGAAGGCCGGCATGACCTCGCGGGCCAACAAATCTATCGTTCGGAGAGAGCTGGCGGCGGGCAGAGTTCCGAATGCAATGCCGCAGGCAATATAATTTACACCCGCGGCGTCGATCTGCTGGCGAATGAAATCGAGCGCTCCCGCGGCCGTCCCGGCGAATCCGAAACCGGCTTGCTGGTATTCGTCGAACTGCGCCGGAATTGGGAGCGTAAACGGCACACCGCGCTGTTTCCAGAGCCGTTCCATATTCGCGCGCCACGCGGGAAATGCCTGGCGCGCCTCGGCCCGGGCCTCGCCTTCGTTCTCGGCGAGGACGATGTGACGCGCCGCGCCGAGTTTCGGTAACGCCGATTCCGCCTTTCCCAGACGCCGCCACTCCGCGCGATAACTATCCGTGATCGCACGCAGGCGCGGCGCGGGCAGGAGGCCCATTATATTTACGTCATGAGCGGCAGCCCACACCGCGGTATCGGGGTTCGACGTTCCATACCAAAGCGGCGGATGCGGGCGCTGCGCCGGCTTCATGACCATGGGCACCCGGTCGAGAGAATAAAATTTGCCACGGTACGTCAGCTCTTCACAAGACAGCCCCTGAAGAATGATATCGAGCGCCTCCTGATATCGGGCCATGCCTTCGGAGGCATCGATGCCGAAGAGACCTTGTTCTATCGGCGACACGCCGCGGCCCACCCCCAGTTCCAGGCGTCCGCCGCTCATTTGGTCCAGCATGCAGATTTCTTCAATCAGGCGGAGCGGATGATACAAGGGCAGCAGAAACACCAACGGGCCAAATCGCAGACGCCGGCTGCGCTGGGCGACGGCCGCAAGGAAAACGGCGGGCGAGGGAGCGAAGCCGAGCGGCGTGCCGTGATGCTCGGCTACGTGGTACGACTCGAAACCGGATTGATCGTAGGCTTCAACGAGACGCAGGCGGTTCTCGAAGTGCTCCGCTAGGGGCACGCCGCTGTCGTCCAAATGGTCGAAGATTCCGAAGCGCAAGGTGTGAGTCTCCCGGAACTGCAAGCTCGGCCCGATGAATCCATGCGGGCAGCCCATCAGTTTAGCGCACGCCTAACACTTCCTTTACAAAGCTTCGTTACACTCTCCCTATCTGGAGGCACATGGCCGCCACGCGCGTGCTGCTGGTCGACGACGATGTCAAGCTTTGCCGGCTGATCAAGGATTATCTCGGGCCGTTCGGCTATGACGTCGCGTTCGCGCACACCGGCCAGGAAGGGCTGACGAGGGCGCTCAACTCGGACTGTTCCGCCGTCATCCTCGACGTGATGTTGCCGGGGCTGAGCGGAGTTGAAGTACTCAAGCGGCTCCGCGCGTCATCCGGGGTCCCGGTGCTGATGCTCACGGCCCGTGGCGAAGAGGCGGATCGAATCTCGGGTCTTGAGGCCGGCGCAGACGATTATCTTCCGAAAACATTCTCGCCTCGCGAACTGCTCGCGCGCTTGCGCGCCGTGCTGCGCCGCGCGGGCGAGGCAAAGCAAGATCGAGTGATATCGATCGCGAACCTCGCAATCGATCCTGGCTCGCGTGTTGCGAAAATCGACGGCCAGGCGCTTCCGCTAACGCCGGTCGAGTTCGATCTCTTGCTGGCTCTCGCGCGAGCCCGCGGCCGGGTCAAGACTCGCGAGCAGCTTCTGCACGAGGCATCTTCACGAGAGTTCGAAGCTCTCGACCGATCCATCGACGTTCATATCAGCTCCCTGCGGCGCAAGCTCGGCGAGGATTTGAGGAATCCGCGATGGATTCAAACCATCCGCGCGGCCGGATACATGATGCCGAAACCATGAGACTCAGAACCAAAATCCTGCTCTGCGCGCTCGTCAATGTCGCGCTGCTCGCATCGGCCGTTGCGGTGTTCGTGCGCTATCAGTTTCGACCGGGCGTCGAATCGATTCTCTTGGCTCCGGGTGAGGCGCGGCTGGTTAGGCTGGCGGACGACCTCACAATCGAGCTGAGGATGACGCCGGTGCGTGAATGGGATGCGGTGCTCGCACGCTACTCGCGTAAATACGGAGTGGATCTAGCGATTACTGTAAATTCCAGCGGCGACACGGTTGCCGGATCCATCAAGAAAGTTCCGCCGGAGCTTAGTCCGAATCTCCAACCCACTCCTCCCAACGTCCTGTGGGTGAACAGGACCGTCTCCAATATGGGTTGCGTACTTATAGCGCCCCACATCATTAACCTCAGGCCTCAACCCACCTTGCCCCAGGAGCCTGCGCCTCGAGTATCGGTTTTCCGAAACACGCTTGCCAAAGGGAATTGGTTTGGAGTCCGAATGACTTTGGCACGGCCCGAGTCAGAGGCGCCCGCGGTACTGCTGGTGCACTCCTCATCGATCTTTTTCCGTCCGCTGCTGTTCGATTCGCGCCCATGGCTCGCGTGTCTGGGCGCGATCGCCGGAATTACGCTGACGTGCTGGATCCCGTTTATTCGCGGATTGACCCGATCCGTTCGCAAGATCACCGCAGCCGCGGGACAGATTGCCGAAGGGCGCTTTGACGTGCAAACTGGGATTCGCCGCCACGATGAAATCGGTCAGTTGAATGACACGATCCATCGCGTGGCGGGGCAGCTCAACGAGTTCGTCACCGGCCAGCGGCGCTTTCTGGGCGACATCTCGCATGAGCTGTGCACGCCGATCGCGCGGGCCCGCGTCGCGCTCGGCGTTCTGGAGGAGCACGGAGATCCCGCGCAGAAGCGCTACGTTGAGAGCGCGGTCGAAGAGATCGAGCACATGTCCGGGCTGGTGAGTGAGCTGCTGCAGTTCTCGAAGGCAGGGCTTGCAGGGCCGGAAGTAGCCGTGGAGCCGGTGGTCATTGGTGAAATGATTGCGCGGGTGCTCGAGCGTGAAGCCGAGCCGGGCAGCGGTGTGAAGTTATCCGCGGGAGCCGGGTTAACGGTGATGGCGCAGCCGGCAGGCTTGTTCCGCGCCGTATCCAATCTGGTGCGCAACGCGGTTCGCTATGCCGGCGCCGACGGTCCGATCGCCATTTCGGCGAAACGGCATGGCGATTTCGTTATCCTCTCCGTCGCGGATCAGGGGCCCGGTCTGCCGGAGGAGGCGCTGGATCGCGTGTTCACTCCGTTTTACCGGCTCGACGATTCACGCTCGCGCGAATCGGGCGGAGTGGGGCTGGGGCTCGCCATGGTGAAGACGCTGGTCGAGGCGAGCGGCGGAACAGTGACTTGCCGGAACCTCAGTCCGCGAGGACTCGACGTCAGCATTCGCCTGCGGGTGGGAAGCTAGGGCGTCACTCGATCCCGCCGAAGGCGCCGGGCCACTTCGGACATCCGGCTCCGCCTCCTGCTGCACACAGCGGGAGCGAATTCACTACCGCGATTCTCTCGTCGGAGAAACGAAAGCTAGAATCGTGCTCCGGGATAGCGAATTCGCCGGGAGCGAACTCGGGGTCACGCTCAATTTTCTGGTACGTGTACTTTTCCTGCATGGGGTTGCAGCAGCCCGAGACTCCATCGAAGCTTTCCCACCTCGGCACCTTGCGTTCCTCATCAAAGCACACTTCCCGGGTTACAACGCCAAATCCAAGGGCCCAAAGAGAGGAGTAGTCGGCGCTGAGGATCGTGCAGCCCAGGGCGTCGTCTCTACCTACACGGGTCGCGGAAACCAGATTCGCAAAGAGGTCGTTCCATCGGAGAAAGGGCGCCTTGGCTTCGCATGTTTTCGCCGTCGCATATCCGAGCGACTCGTCCGCGTAGAAGCTAATGCCGCTAAGCGCCTCCCTCAGGAAGAGGGTGGCGCCGTCGCACACCGTGAAAACAAAGTTGAGACCCTCACCCCTTCGAACCATCTGCCGCAATTCCAGCGGTCCCCGCCGCGATATTGTGAACGGTGGATTTTCTGCTTCGATTCGCCAACCCTTGGCGGAGTTCACCGCGTCCTGGATTTCGCGCAGCAGAAAGGCCCCGTCCGTCGACGGTTTTCCAGCAATAAAGCTT
>JASHRP010000373.1 GCA_030037375.1 Bryobacteraceae bacterium
GACGAGTCCGCGCAGGTCCGTTCGGTGTGCTACAAGATGACCGCGCGATACCTCAAGTTCAAACCGCAGGACGGCATCGCCGTGCTGGCGCGCGGGCGTTTGGATCTTTACGACGCGCGCGGTGAACTGCAACTGGTGGTGGATGCGCTCGAACCGCAGGGTCACGGCGCGCTGCAATTCGCGTTCGAGCAATTGAAGCAAAAACTCGCAATGGAGGGCTTGTTCGCTCCGTCGCGGAAGCGGCCATTGCCCGCGATGCCGGAGCGAATCGGCATCGTTACCTCGCGCTCTGGCGCGGTAATCCGCGACATTCTCGAAATTCTGGAGCGCCGGTGTCCGGGGAGACACATTCGGCTGTATCCGGCGCAAGTGCAAGGGGACGGCGCGGCGGAGCAGATCGCTTCCGGCGTCGACTTTTTCAGCGCGTCGGGATGGGCCGAAGTGGTGATCGTGGCGCGCGGCGGCGGATCGATGGAGGATCTGTGGGCCTTCAACGAGGAACGCGTTGCGCGGGCGATCGCCGCATGCGCGGTTCCCGTGATTTCGGCGGTGGGACATGAAACCGACTTTACGATCGCGGATTTCGTCGCGGATTTGCGTGCGCCCACGCCATCGGCGGCGGCGGAGCTGGTCGCGGCGACACGGGCCAGTTTGCTCGATCGCTTGCATGGCTCCGAATCGAAGCTGCGACAAGCGGTTCGACTGACTGTGGCGCTGCTGGCGCGGAGGTTCGCCGCGCAGGAGATGCAACCGGCGAGATTGCATCGCGCCATCGGCCGAAGGATGCAGCGCGCGGATGAGCTCGAATACCGGCTCCGCGATTGCGCGCGCGGCTCGCTCGAACGCGCGAAACGGGCGCTGGACGTCCTGACCGCGCGAGTCAGCCGCATGGATGTGCGGTTGCGGCTGGCGGACGCGCGTCGGCGGCTGGAGTCATCGGAGTCGCGATTGCAACAGCGGATGCGGCTTGAGTTCACGCATGCGAAGGCCGCGCTCGGACCGCTTGAGGCGCATCTCGTGCAACTCAGCCCCCTTAAGATTTTGGATCGCGGCTACGCGATCGTCGAAAGAGACGGAAAGCTGGTCAAGTCGCCGGAGGATGCTCCCAAGGGAACAGATCTTCGGGTGAGGCTTGCCAAAGGAGAACTGCGGAGCCGAGTGATTTGACGGACTAAACCGTCTGGTGATCGGCGCGTTCGACGTGCGTATCGGGGACTAAGGACTGACTGGCCGCGATCCGAAAATCGCGGACGCCATTCAATACGCAGACCGGAACGCCGATGACCTTCGGGGCCTTGATTCGGAACAGATCCACTCCCTCGACGTCATTCATGACTGCGAATGGCCTTTGATCCGGCTTGAGCGTTTCGATTTCGATATTGCTCAGCTCAATATTCTTGGCGTGGCGGATGAAGAAGCCGTGCGACGGGATTGTACCGAACATGCCGGGTTCGGGATAAGCGTCTTCCTTTTCTGGCGGAACAATGGCCGCGTTCTGCGTCGTGCCTCCGCCCTGGTGCTGCACGTAGACGTCGCTGATCTTGATGTTTTCGATCGGATGCCCCGGAATGCCGCTGATGATCGAGCCAAGATAAGCCGCGCTGTTCGAGCAGACGATATTGCTGATGATCACGCGCCGCAATACTCCGACCGGGACTCCCGCGGGTCCGCGCATGCGGCTTCCGAGGCGCATGAAGATCGGCGCGCTGATGATGTCGCGCATGGCGATGTTGGAAATCGCGACGTCTTCGAATATCGCGCCATCGACCGTTTCGAGAGCCAAGCCCTGGCAACCATCAAACGTGCAATTGGTGATGGTGACGTTCTTGAAACCGGCGTTCGATTCGGTGCCGAACTTGATGCGCCCGGTGCGAGGAATCCGCTCGCCCGTGGGCAACGGCTTGAAGGTTCCGTCGAGCATCGATCCCAGCGCGAAGCTGCCGCTGACCAGGCAATTTGTGACGGTGACCATATCGGTGGAGCGGGCGTAGCCGAGCCCGAACGAGCTCTTGAGAACGATTGCATCGTCCCATGGCGAATTGACGCTGCAATTCGAGACGCGCACGTTGCGGCAGCAATCGATATCCATGCCATCGCGATTGGTATCGATGCGCAGGTTGTCGATGGTGAAATTGTCGACGCCGGTTGCCAGGATTCCGAAATGGCCGCCCTGCAGAATCGCGAAGTCGCGCAGCGTGACATTGCGGCAGTTCTTGAGGCTGATTGACTTGTTGCCGACGTGTGAATCTTCGGCCTTGATTCCCGGTCCAGTGCCCTTCGAGAGTCCCTTGCCATAGATCATCCCTGGCCCGAGTATGCCGATGTCTTGGAGACCCTCGCCCCAGATCAGGCTGTTATGAAAATGGCTGTGGCCGTAGTCCTGATACTTGTCCAATTCCATGGGTTCGGCCGCGTCATAGCCGGTGGTCGAAGTCGAATCGGCCGCGAGGATGGTCGCGCCAGGACCGAGGTAGAGCGAGACTTTGCTCTTCATGTGAATCGAATAGCTGGCGTACGTGCCGGCAGGAAACACCACCGTGCCGCCGCCGGCTTTCGCAGCCGCATCGATGGCTTGATTGATGGCGGACGTGTCTAGAGCTTTCCCGTCGCCTCTCGCGCCGAAGGTCTTTACGTCAAAACCACCCTGGACCGGAACGCCCGCGGCGCGTGCGCCAGCTTGTAACACCAGTCCCGTAGCCGCCAGTTTGGCTGCATCTCTGCGATTCATTGTTTTCGCAAGCTCTCCAGTAAGTGGGTGTGATTGTAGTTCTTGGCTAGATCGAGGGCCGTGAGCCCCTCTTTCGTTTTCGCGTCGCGGCGGGCTCCCGATTTCAGCAGCAGATCGATCATAGCGGAATCGCCGAAATCGATGGATGCCGCGTAGAGCAGCGGCGTCATGCCGAGCTTGTCGAC
>JASHRP010000374.1 GCA_030037375.1 Bryobacteraceae bacterium
GCGGAAACGATCACTCTGGCGGATGCGACGAGTGGGACGCTGCTCGACAGCCGCAGCATCTCCAGCTTCAGCAACGGGGAGTGGTTGGTTTGGAACCTGACCGGGAACGTGAAGGTGACGGTAACCCAGACCGGCAACCAGAACGCGGTGGTCAGCGGCTTGTTCTTCGACCCGCCGGGCCTTTGACGCCATGGTAGATGTCACCTTTACAACTGAACCCGGAAACTTCGCCGATATTGGCGGGCTCCGGCTAATGCGTCTATAGCCGCGCTACGCCAAGTCGAACTTCTCGTGGTGCAACAACGGGTCGCTCTTAACCAGGACCGGCCGCCGCAAGACTTCTTCCAGTTCCTCGAGATACTTGTTCTGGTGCGACTTCAGCACTTTCGCGACGTCCGGGTGCGCGCGCAGCATCACCTCTTTGCCCTCCACGCTTGCGGCCAATTTGCGGGCCTCGGTGAGAATCTCGCTGATCACTGTCGGAACGCTCTTGATGTAGCCGCCGCCGTCGCAATGCGGGCACGGCGAGCATAGCGTCCGTTCCAGCGATTGCTTGACGCGCTTGCGAGTGATCGCCACGAGGCCGAAATCGTTGAACTGAAGAATTTTGTACGGCGCTCGGTCCGCCCGCATTGCTTCCTCCAGCGCCTGCATTACCTTCTGGCGATTCTTGCGCTCATCCATGTCGATGAAGTCGATCACGATGATTCCGCCCAGGTCGCGCAGCCGGATTTGACGCACGATCTCCTTGATCGCTTCCGTGTTGGTCTTGACGATGGTGTCTTCGAGACGGTTGGTCTTGCCGACGTATTTACCGGTGTTTACGTCGATCGCCACCAGAGCCTCGGTCTGGTTGATCACAATGAAGCCGCCGGATTTGAGCCACACCTTCGGGCGCAGTGCCTTTTCCAACTCTTGCGTGATGCCGAACGCGTCGAAGATCGGAGCTTCCCGAGTGTACAACTTCACCTTGCTGAGCAGAGCCGGCTGGAAGCGCTGCACGAAGGCGACGACGTTTTCATACAGCTCTTCGTTGTCGATCCAGATGGATTTGAAGCTATCGGTCAACTGATCGCGCAACACGCGCTGGACGATGTCGAGATCGTGGTGAAGCAGAAGGGGCGCCGGCTTGCGCTCGGCTTTGGCCTTGATGTCCTGCCAAAGCTTGTACAAAAACTCCATGTCCGCGGCGATTTCCTCTTCGGTTCGCCCCTCCGCGGCAGTCCTGGTGATGAATCCTCCGCCCACGCCGGGACGGCGGCCTTGCAGAATCCGTTTCAGGCGCAGACGTTCTTCGTCGCTCGCGATTTTGCGCGAAACGCCCATGTGTTCGAGCGTCGGCATGTAAACCACGTAGCGGCCGGGAAGGGCGATGTGGGAGGTGATGCGCGCGCCTTTTTGGCCCAGCGGCTCCTTGGCGATTTGAACGATAATCTCCTGACCCTCTTTGAGCAGGTCGCTGATAGAGGGCTGGCCCTGATTCCCGGAGGGCCGAGAGACCGTACGCTGCTCGCCTCGTTCCGGAGCCCGCGCCGCGCCGGCTTCTCCCGACCCTTCGCCTCGGCCTTCTTGAGAACCGCCACGGCCCCCGCGCCGGCGCATGCGGCGGGACATCCGGTGCGGATAGCGGCCGCCGCGCTCGCGCACTTCGGCCGAGCCGCTCTCGACCACAGGCGCGGCAGCATCGACTCCGGGTCCCATCGCTGCCGGCGAGAGTTCCTCGGATTCCGGTTCCTCCTCGAGGCCCTCCACCTCGCCCAATATCATCGCCTGAATATCGCGGTCCTCGTCTTCGTCGAGACCGGGAGCAACGGCCGGTTCGCTGTCGACAGGCTCATGCTCGGCGAGTTGAGGTTCTTCGGGTTCGGCGGACTCACTTGCTTCAGCAGCCTCAGAAGGCGGCGGCGGAGCCTCGACGCCCGGGGTTGTTCCTATAATTCGCGACGCAGGTTGCGCGGTCATTTCCTCTGCTCGCGGTTCCTCCTCGGCGGCTTCGGCGGCCACCGGGTGGTGCAGTGGCGCATCGGGGAGAGTATTATCAGGCGGGTAATGAATGGGCTCGTCGTATTCGCCTTCTTCGGGTTCGGTCTCGGCCGGGAGCGGCTCAGGCGAAGCTTCCCCCAAGACGCTACCGTTGGCCGAAACGGCTACGCTCTCCTGCTCCGGCGCGGCGCGGTATTTCCGCAACGATTCGCCTGGAAGAATTAGAGGCGGTTCATCGGTCGAGTTTGATTCGGGCTCGGCCTCGACTTCGGTTGCGGGGACGGACGATGCCGCCGCAGGGGTGTCGGCGTACTTCGATTCCGGGAATCCGCGGCCGCGATGACGGCGCCTTCGTGAACGGCGGCCACGGCGATCGCCCTGATCGCCACGCTCGCCCGCGTCCCTGCCTGGCGCTGGAACCGGCGCGCCCTCGGTAGCGGCAATGGGAGCGGCGGACTCACCCGCGGGAGCCTCTCCTTCGGCAGGAGCAGCTTGCGGCTGCGGCGGCGCGGCTTGCGGAGCTGATTGATGCGGCTGCGGTTGATGCTGTTGCCGGCGATCCCGTCCACGATCCCGGCTTGGCCGGTCATCCGCGGAGACCTGATCGATATCCTCATGTTCTTCCAGGAAATCCGATACGTAAAGGAACGTATCGCGCTCTAGGCCCAGGTCCACGAAAGCAGATTGCATGCCGGGAAGAACCCTGGTCACACGTCCTTTGTGGATGCTGGCGGCCAGCGAGTACTCGTTGGCGCGCTGGAAATGCACCTCTACGAGTTGATCGTCCTCAAGAAGGGCCACTCTGGTCTCGTGCCGGTTGGCCGAGATCACCATTTCCTTGCTCATGCTTCCCTCCATCGGGGGCGCGCGATTTCCGCGCGTCCATGCCGGAGACGCAGCCGCGAGGCAAGGCGGGATGTAACTGAGGCAGTTCGGGTGGATGGGCCTGCCCGGCGACCCAAGCCGGAGTGGAGTTCTCCCTACGGAACTCATCGACACCCGGCTGGCTTTAAAACTCTCCGCCGGACAACACCCGGACCCGGTTGGCGGAGGGCCAAGTTGGAGATCCGCTCCTTCAACTCCGCTTCCGGTCCGAAAACTTGAAAACCGAACTCGCCCCGCTTCCCCGCGCTAAAATCGCGTAGCGTTTCGCGGGCTCAAATCTCTAATCTTGCGCGCGGCGCGGCAAGGCGCCATGCGTATTCAACTCCAAACTCATTTAACTCACAAATCTCCGGAGCCGGACATTGTTCACCAGCCCCAGCATCATAAATACCGAAATCATGTTCGACCCGCCCGCGCTCATCAGAGGCAGCGGAATTCCGGACACGGGCACATCGCCTACTACCATCCCCACGTTTACCAAGATGTGAAACAACAACAGCGTCGCTACGCCCATCGATATATAAACTCCGGCCCGATCCGGAGCCGTTTGAGCGTTCTGGACGATTTGCATCAGCAGCAGAAAATACAAACCCAGCACGACTACCACCATTACGAATCCATGCTCCTCGGCAAAGACCGCGAAGATGAAATCCGTATGAGGGAGGGGAAGAAAGCGGAGCTGGGTTTGCGTTCCGCGAGTCACGCCGCGGCCCCACATGCCCCCGTCTCCCACTGCGATTTTCGATTGGATCACCTGGTATCCGCGCCCCTGCGCGTCGCGCGAAGGATCCCGGAAGGTGAGCAGACGGTCCCTCTGAAAATCCTTGAGCACAAACCACCCGGCCGGCG
>JASHRP010000375.1 GCA_030037375.1 Bryobacteraceae bacterium
CAGCCACTCCGGGAACCGCGTTAGAGCGTCGCGTGTTGCTTCCGCATCGCGCTCAGCTTTGGGTTTGTACAGCTTTTCATCGTCGGAGAGCGAATGCGAATAGGGCCGGGTGCACTTGGCATGCACCAGCACCGGACCGAACGCGCGGCAGCGCTCCACGGCTTGCTTCATCGTGTTGTAAGACTCGATAAAATTGGTCCCGTCGCACTCGAAAGTAGTGAGTCCTTGAAATCCGGCGGCCAGACGAGCGATATTGCCTCCAGCGGTCTGCCGCTCCACCGGAACCGAAATCGCGTAGCCGTTGTCCTGAACTAAATACAGGACCGGAAGCCGGTCGAGACAAGCCACGTTGAGCGATTCCCAAAATTCGCCTTCGCTGGTCGCCCCTTCACCGCTCGAAACCATGGTGATCGCATCCGATTGCCGGTCGAGCAGCCGCGTTGCATGCGCGCATCCCACCGCCTGAACATAGTGAGTCCCGGTCGGCGACGCGCCGGAAACAATGTGCAGCCGGGGCGAGCTCCAGTGCGAGGGCATTTGCCGGCCGCCCGAAGCCGCGTCCTCTTCCGAACCGACCGCTTGCAGGAACATCTCCTGCGGCGTCACGCCCAGTGCCAGCGCCAGCGCGCGATCGCGATAGTAAGGATAGAACCAATCGTGGCCCGGCCGCGCCGTCATCCCGGCCGCGGTTTGAATCGCTTCATGCCCCGCGCCACTGACCTGAAAATAGATCCGGTTCTGCCGTTTCAGAACGATCTCGCGGTCGTCGATACGCCGCGAAAGATACATGATCCTAAACGCCCGAAGCAGTTCTTCGCGCCCCAGAGGCGAGCTGGCGCGAAGGTCTGTAAGGATAGCGGCCATGCAAGTCCCTTGACAGTTTAGCAGCGCCGAAAGCGCCGTGCCTCAGGGTTAGACGATGGGTTGTTTCAGGGGTTAGTTCATGGCCCTGAACCCGGCTTCAACATCGGCGGGAGTGACAGCACGCTGGAAGGTTTTGACGGATTCCCTCGAAAAACCCTGCGCCCCGATCGGCACCACCGCTCCGGCCTTCGCGCCTCCGCAAGTTGCGTTCACGTTGACCACCGCATTTCCGCCTCCGGACCAATTCCGCGAAACCATGTAAATCCCCGGCTTGCCGCCCGATTCGATCATCGCTGGAACGGTCGTAACGGCCTGATTGACCATCATGTTTGCCGTCGCAGTGATCTGCGCCTTGCTCACATCCGGACATTCTTCCAACCGCACCGCGAACAGCGCCGCCACCTTCTTCACGACCTTCGCATCCGTCCCCGCGGCCACCGGCGGCCCGATCGTCAGAGAGAAATCGGCCGCCGAAGCCGTAAACGGCGCCAGAGCCAGGATCAAAGCCAGTCTTACCATTTCCAGGCCAACTCCTCCCTCCACAGTTTGAGCGTCTCCGGATCGAGTTGCAAGGCTTTATCCGCGGAAACGGTCTGGGGCAGGGGAACCAGCTCGACCATGCGTTGAAAGACTCGCTGGCGGTCCACCGGCGCGACGCGCGAAAGCAAATGCCACAGCGTTAGCGTGTCACGTACGCGGGACTCATTTAACGCGACCTCGAGCGCCGGCTCGCCGCCATTTTCGAAATCGATCTGCTTCAACGCCTCTTGGAGCGCCTCTGAGGCGTCGTCGAAATACGGAGTTCCCGGCCCGATCTTCGCATGCGTCCGGCAACTCGCGCCCGCCGGCACCAGAGACGCGCGTCCCGCCCATTCGAGCGAAACCCATCCCAGCGTCACGCGCAGCAAACCGTTGCCATCTTCATCCGCATGCATCGTGTAGGCGCAGCCGAGGTCGACCGCCGCGCTCGCCGGCGTATCGACGATGAACAGCCGGGGCGGGGCAGTGACCGTCGCGCTGATATCGCCACGCGCGAGCTTCAATCGCTGCTCTCCGGGCTGCGCCGCTTCTAGTCTTACGCGCGTGTTCGGCTGCACTCGTACGGTTCCGATATCTCCAACCGTCAGCGTCGCCTCGGAGGCCGCGCCCGTTTCGAGCCAATCGCCGACCGCGATCTTGCCCTTGCTTCCATCGTTCCTTGTGACGTCCCAACCTGCTTTGGGTGGCCGCGTGCGAACCCACACCGTGAACGCGACAGCAAAAACCGTCGCTCCTGCCAGCGTCCAGCGCAGTGCGAGGCCGAAACGCGCCGGCGCTCGCTTCGGCGAATCGAGCTCCGCTTCGATCCGCGCCCAGATCGCATCTGGAGCCTTTGCCAGCGGGAGATCCTTCAACTCATCGCTCATCGTAACGACTCCAGCTTCTGCGCCAGCATCCGATGCCCCCGGCTCAACCTCGAAGCGACTGTTCCCATCGAACACCCCATCGCCCGCGCCATCTCTTCGTAGGAAAGATCCTCGAAGTATCGCAGCAGCATGGGAAGGCGGAACTTCACCGGCAGCGCCGATAACGCCGCCTGCACCGATTGCGCCCGTTGCCTCCGCGCAAAATCCTCCTCTTGAGAACCAGGCTCCGAACGCGTATCCGGGATGTCAGCCGCGATCTCCCTCGGCTTCGCCCGCCTGGCGCCGTCCATGCACGCGTTGACCACCAGCCGGTACAGCCAAGTAGAAAAACCGGATTCGCCGCGGAACTGCGTAATGCCTCGGATCAGCTTGAGAAACACTTGTTGCGTAATGTCGCTGGCGGCGGAAGCATCGCCGTGAAAGAAATACAGCGCGATCGAATACACTTTGTCCTTATAGATCTCGTAGAGCGCATGAAAGGCGTCGCGGTCGCCCCGCCGGCAAGACTCGATGATGTCAGCGCTGATCTCGTCGAGATCGCCCAGGCCGGCCACCATTTCTTTAGACGCCGCGTTTCCTCTTTTTCTTCCGCGCGCGGCGCTCCTCGCTCATCATCCTAACCGCAAGTCAACAAGGGATCTTTTCGAGTTCACACTTCTTAACGTACACGGAGCGTCGCCCGCGACCGTCAGACTTATTGTGACCGCGTCCCGTCACCGCTGTAGGAGTAAGTGTGAATTCCAAGCATTATTCAAATTTCAACGTTTGTCGGAGCTCTCATGCGCGCTTTTTCTTCATTGGTTTAAGTTTTGCTTTGGCCGCCACGGCCTTCGCTCAGCGCCAGCCGCTCATCCGTCAACCTATTGACGAAAGCCGGCTGCATCAACTGACCGGCAATACCCGCCCTGAGGCGAATTCCACCAACGACCGCGGGCAGGTAGCGGATAGCCTCGCCATGGAGCATATGATGCTCCAGTTACAACGATCGCCGGCGCAACAGGCGGCGCTCGATCAGTTCGTCGACGCGCTGCATAATCCCAAGTCGCCCTCGTATCATAAGTGGCTCACGGCGGCGGAATTCGGCAGCCAATACGG
>JASHRP010000376.1 GCA_030037375.1 Bryobacteraceae bacterium
GCAGAATCGGAATGCCCAGTTTCTCAAGTGCGGTCAGATTCGTGCCAGACTGCACAGCTTGCGCGGTGCCGCCATCGCCCTGTGCGAACGAGAGCGTGGAAATCACTACGCGGGTTCGCGCAACGAGGAACGCGAATGCAGCGGGTGACCCGTCGCGCTGTTCTTTCAGACTCGACGTGAACACGCACAAAGGTTCCAGTCCGCAAGCCGAAAGCGCATCGGCAAGCGCATCGATGAAGCGCGTGTTCCCGCTCAGCAGATGTGCGCGATAAAACAAAATCGCGGCCACCGGTTTTGAGGGATCGGCCTGTCTTTCCCAATCCTCCAGTTTCGCGCCTTGCATTTCACGGAGGTAGACGCCGTGCTCCGGCGTAGCTTGGGGCTCGCCGTAACCGAAGCTGGTAAGCAGCAGGCGATCGGAGAGATGTTTAAGGCACTCGATCAAGTTGCCCGGACCACCGCACAACAAGTAACGGGTTGTGTCTTCCAGCACACGGGCGGGCACATCCCCAGCTTGAAGCATCTGGGGGTCTAGCTCTCCGGTCCCGCTAACGAAAAGCAATCGCTGTCCGCGTTCGCGGCACCTGGTCCGCAACAGTTCGACTCCAGGAACCGCTTCGATCCTTCCATGAATCCGCAGCATGACGACCGCCGCTTCGGCGAGCCGTCCGTTCGGCGCCGCCCGCATCTGCTCCTCGCTGGCGATCGACAGCAACGGGAATCCGAGTACATCCATGCCCCGTGGCAGATCCTCGCGCGCGCGATCCAGTGTCATCAAATCGGTTCCGGCATGCGTTAAGAACGCGATCAGGTTGGCATTGATGGGCGCGTCCGGCGCGATCAAAACCGGCTGCCTAGGCCGCACATTCCAGTCGTAAAACTCAAAAGCGAACACGGCGAGTTCCGCCGGCGGTGCGAGAAAACAATCCGCCCGGATCATGGTCTCGATGTAATCGAAAATCATCCGGATCTGCCAGGGCTGAGAAACAGATTGAAAGAAAATCGAATGCCCGTCGAATTCAAGGCACGCCACGTTCGCAAGGGGACACGGGCCGAGACAGCCGCCTTTGGTCAGGTGCACCGTGTTGCGCAGCTTGCGCTGTAGCCACTCTTCCTTATAAATTTCGGCAGGAACAGGCGCGTAGCCGCGATCGGCGCGGCCACAGCAGCACGCTCCGTAGCAGTAAGAAAGGTGCGCCCGACGTTGCGTTAGGTTGATGACGCGTCCGTCCGCCCGGGTGACGCGCTGACGGTAAGGAGTGGCCATCGCTAGAACCTCCTTCGCACTAGCCAGACCAGGTACGGCCCGCCGATCAGGGCCATCACCGCCCCGGCGGGCAATTCCGCAGGCGCTAGAACTGCACGGCCGATGGCGTCGCAAGCGGCAAGTAACACGCCGCCCAGCAGAAAGCAGCAAGGCATCAACACCCGGTTGTCGGGACTGATGCGCGATCGCACCAGATGCGGAACAATCAGCCCGACGAATCCGATGGGACCGGTGAGCGCGATAGCACCCGCGGTTAGAACCGATCCGCAGCAATATCCGGTGAGCGTCAAGCGCCGCAGGTCCGCTCCCCGCGACGCCGCCCATGTGTCACCAACCGCCATCAGATTCCAGCCGCGGGCCTGAGAGATCACAACGCTCGACGCAATCAGCACCAGTGCGCCGAACACCCACAGCGCGCTGAAACTAACGGAGTCCACGCTTCCCAGTAGCCATTGCGTAATCGAAAACGAGCGTCTGTCGCGCACCAGGCCGTCGATCAGGAGAATGAAGGCAGTGCAAATACTGTTGAGCGCGATTCCCGAAAGCAACAGATGGACTCCTGAGAGCCGGCCTTGCCTCCAACTCGCGCCCGCAACGATCGACAGGACAGCCGTTGCGCCGCACATCGCGCCGATCCAGGTCGCGGGAAAGCCGAGAAGCCGGTCGAGATCGAACACGAAAGTGAGCACCGCCCCGAGCGCCGCGCCCGCCGACACACCCAGCGTATAGGGCGTCGCTAGCGAATCCCGCAACATCGATTGGAACAAGCTTCCCGTCAGAGCGAGCGCGCCTCCGGCTAGCAAGCCGAGCAGCGTTCGCGAAACCCGCAACTGCACGAAAATGCCATAATCCGGCGCCGCTTTCCCGATCACGCGACTCAGGCTGATGGGGCCGCTGCCGGCCCAGGGCAACAAGAGCGCCGCCAGCAGATATGCGATCGCGGATCCAAAGATCCATCCGGCGCGCGAGTTCATCGATAGTGAACCCATCCGCGCCCGTCCGCCGTGCTGATAAACTCCAGCCGCGGCGAGAGGCGGCTGAGCCATTCCGGATGTGTGGAAGCGTCCTTCACGGCGAAATCAGCCGCGATTGTCCCTTGATCGAGAAGGATCACGCGGCTCGAATGCGCGAGCGCAAGATTCAGGTCGTGAGTAACCGCGATACACAAGGCTCCCTCGCGCGCCAGCGCCGCCAGGGTCGAAAAACTTTGCAACTGCTGGTGTACATCAAGGTAGGTGGATGGCTCATCGAACAACATCACCGAGGGGCATTGTGCTATGCAGGCTGCAAGCAAGACACGCTGCTGCTCGCCTCCGCTGAGTGTGTGGAACAGACGGTCCCGAAACTCCAGGCAATTCATTCGGCGCATGGCGTCCTCGGCGTAAGCGAGATCCTCGCGCGATTCGAACCAGCGATCCGCGAATGCGTAGCGTCCCATCAGCGTCACCTGTTCGACGGTGACGGGCATAACCGGTGGAGTCCCCTGCGGCAGATGGCTGATGCGCCGCGCGCGTTCTTTGGCAGCCCAACCCTCAACCCTACATCCGTCAATCAAGACCTGACCAGATCCCGGCTTTCGCAGCCCCGCGACAATATCGAGAAGCGTGCTTTTCCCCGCCCCGTTTATCCCCAGCATCACGACAAACTCGCCACCCTCGGCGGAAAAGCTAACCGAATCGAGCACCTTGCGTTTCGGATAGTCGAAACTGACTTGCCGGACCTCCAGGCGTGCGCTCATGGATGGCTGCGCCGGCGAATCGTGGATCTCAGCGACTCGGCGGCTTCGACCATTCTTGGTCCGGGCGTGGCCAATGGCTCAGAAGGAAGCGCGAAAATACGCCGGCTTCGCACCGCCTGCAGCTCCAGATGACTGAGCCACGGCTGCATAAGACGGTCACCCTGCGTCTCCGCATCGCTGAGCATCGACAGATCGAGAAGAACTTCGGGATCGGACCTCACTATGGTTTCGAGGGAAATGCGTGGATAAGGTACCACCGTATCCGTCACATTCTTGCCGCCCGCGATTTCGAGCAGTTCTCCGATATAGGTCGACGGCCCGGCGGCGACCAGGTTCATGAGGGTGCCCGGCGTTCTTCCAACAACGATCAGCACCGAGGGTTTTGGCAAGCCGCGCGTCGCGGCTCGGATTGAGTCCAGCTTCGCTCGAATCTGCCCGTTCAGGATGGCTGCCCGATCCGAAGCGCCAACCGCAGCGCCGATGTCTCGGATCATCGAGTGTACGTCGGCGAGCGTGCCGAGCGTCACCTCAGC
>JASHRP010000377.1 GCA_030037375.1 Bryobacteraceae bacterium
TACGACTTTCAACGCGAGACTCCGTTCACGCCAGAAGATCTGGAGAAGATCGAGGCGCGGATGTGGGAGATCCAGGCTCGCGATCTTCCGTATGAGCGCAAGTACACCAAGAAGGAAGAAGGCCTGAAGCTGTACGCGGATCAGCCGATGAAGGTCGAGCTGATCACGGAACGCGCGGACGCCATCTTCTCCGAATACACGCTGGGTCCGCATTTCATCGACTTCTGCCGCGGGCCGCATCTGCCATCGACCAAGAAGATCAAGGCCTTCAAGCTGCTTTCGATCGCGGGCGCGTATTGGAAGGGCGACGAGCACAATCAGCAGTTGCAGCGCATCTACGGGACGGCGTGGTTCAGCAAGAAGGATCTGGACGATTACGTCCACAAGCTCGAAGAAGCGAAGAAGCGCGACCATCGCAAGCTGGGGCAGGAGCTGGATCTGTTCAGCATTCAGGAGCTCGCCGGGCCAGGGCTGATTTTCTTCCATCCCAAGGGCGGACGCGTGCGGAAGCTGATCGAGGATTGGATGCGCGATCAGTACTTGAAGCACGGCTATTCGCTGGTTTACACGCCGCATGTGATGCGAGCGGATTTGTGGAAGACATCGGGGCACCTGGCGAATTACGGCGAGAACATGTTTACCGGCATGGAGCTCGACGATGCGGAGTATCGGCTGAAGCCGATGAACTGCCCTGGCCACATTTTGATTTATCGCGACAAGCTGCGCAGCTATCGCGAGCTGCCGGTGCGGCTGGGCGAGCTCGGCACGGTGTACCGGTATGAGCGCAGCGGTGTGATGCACGGGCTGATGCGCGTGCGCGGATTTACGCAAGACGATGCGCATATCTTCTGTACGCCGGAGCAGGCTGAAGATGAGGTGGTCGGGTGCCTGGAGTTTGCGATCGATACGCTGAAGGCGTTCGGGTTCGAGAATTATGAGGCCGAGCTTTCGACCTGGGATGGCGGAAAGAGCGGCAAGTATCTGGGGACTCCGGAGCAATGGACGCCTGCGGAAAATGCGCTGAAGAATGCGGTGAAGCGCGTCGGGCTGGACGTGCCGGTGATGCCGGATGAAGCGGCGTTTTACGGTCCGAAGATCGACGTGAAGCTGGTGGATGCGCTGGGGCGGAAGTGGCAGCTTTCGACGGTGCAGTTCGATTGGAATTTGCCGGTGCGGTTCGACCTCGAGTACATCGCTGAAGACGGAAAGAAGCACCAGCCGACCATGGTGCATCGTGCGCTGTACGGCAGCGTGGAGCGGTTCTTCGGAATCCTGATCGAGCATTATGCGGGCGCTTTTCCGGTGTGGCTCGCGCCAGTGCAGGCGGTGGTGATGCCGATCACGGACCGGCAGCTCGATTATGCTCGCAAGGTTTTCGAGCGGCTGGAGGCGGAGGGTTTCCGCGCGCAGCTCGACGATCGCAAGGAGAAGGTGAACCTGAAGATCCGCGAGGCGCAGATGCAGAAGGTGCCCTACATGCTGGTGGTGGGCGATCGCGAGGCGGAGGCTGGCTCGGTCGCGGTGCGGCATCGCAAGCATGGGGATATGGGAGCGAAGCCGCTGGAGGAGTTCATCGCGGATTTGCGGGGGATGGTGGATTTGAAGGTGACGAACGATTAGGGAGGGTCAGAGCTAGGCTAGAGCGTTGACGGCCTCGGGCGTTTCTCAAAGTCTCAGCGATGGGCGTTTTACGTCCAGTTGACATGGATCGCAACCTTCAAGGCATTGCGTCGCTATAATCGGCATATGGCCGTAAAGAACACTGGCGCGAAGTTTGTCGAAGTGAAGGCAACTGTGGCCAAGCAGAGGGGTTGGCGGATTTTTAGCTTCGTCCTCGACTCGGCGACCTTCGACCGCATCGCCTTCGTGAGCCGTCGCGATGACGACAAGGACGCTGGATATCAGCGCAATCTCTCGAAGCAGCGTGCGGCGGATATTGCGCACTACATCGACAAGGAAAACGGCTGTATTCCGAACAGCATTCTCGTCAACTTGGAGGAGGGCGCCACCTACGACGAGAGGGCCAAAACCCTGCGAATCCCGGATCAACCCAAGGCAGCATGGGTTATTGATGGCCAACATCGTATGTTCGGTTTGCGGCAGGCTAAAACGACATATGACCTCGTCATAACAGCCTTCCTCGGAATCGATGTCGCCGAACAAGCAAAGCAGTTCAAAATCATCAATTCAAAGCAGAAAGGAGTGCCTACGTCGCTTCTTTACGATCTGCTAGATCTGACAAAAGACGGGACGTATGTCCAGCAGAGAGGGCACGAACTTGCGACCAGGCTCAATGATGACCGAGAATCACCCTGGTATTGTCAGATTGACCTGACTGGCTCCGGCGATGGCCTCATTACCCAAACCCGAGTTGTTACGGCCGTTGAAAACCTAATCTCGGAGCGCGGCGCCTTGTTCCAGTACTCGGAAGAAGAGCAGTATGGCATCCTAAAGAACTACTTCACTGCTATCAAGATAGTCTTCGCCAGCGATTGGGGGAACAAGAACAGCGTACTCACCAAGGCGCTTGGTTTTTCCGCATGGCTGATTGTTCTTCCTCGGGTTCTTACGGCTTGCCTGCAGCGCTTCCAAAATTTTACCGTCAAATCGGTCGTTGCCGTACTGACGCCAATCAAGGCATACAACTTCTCGACCGAGCATCACAGGGGTTGGGCTGGGCATCCTGGCGAGAATCGGCTTGCAGGTGCCTTAGCTGACGCTCTCAAGAGCAGTGAGCCAAAAGAGGCTGCCAAGGGCAGCGCTTTGCAACTGGTCTGAATGTTGTTGTGACATTTTCGGATTTGGAAGTCGCGGTGTCCCAAGCCTCCCGAAAATACGGATATGTCAGGGACAACGTGCTGTCCCTCTGGACGCCCGGGGCTGGGAGGACGCAGCACACGTATTCGCGTGAGCTCGCTGGTGCGATGCTGTGCGAAGCGGATGAGTTTTTCGATCGGGCCTTGGCGCTCTATCTCCTGCGCAGGCACCCTCGCCAGTTGCAGGCATCCACGTGGGCTGGCGTGGCAGCGTATTACGCCAATTACTTCCTTGCTCTCAGTTTCACTCGACTTCATATGAGATCAGTCACGCAGCTTGCAGGCGGGCAGGTATTCGAGGTCACGCGCACGGATGACCAAACGCCGTATTTCAAGATCCAGCAACGCACTGGGCGACAGAGACACACCGAGGTCTGGCGGGTGTACTACGACGTTGTGACGCAGATGGCTTGGCCAGATGGCGCGACGGCGGCGGATCTGGCGCCCACGCTAGACAGCCTTCGGTTCCGAGAGCAGTTGTATCGGGAAAGAATAAATTACCGCCCTGGACAAGGATTTGAGGAGATTTACATAACGCGAACCCGTTACCTCAGAGCGCTTAAGGCGGTCTTGACGGACGATGGAAGGGCCCCGTTAGCCTTATCGGACGCCGCCTACACAGACCGGATGGCTGCCCAACGGCTAAAGCACTTGGCAGCCCTGTTCCGTCGACTCGCTGGCTCCCGAATTGACGTAGACGTCGAGGCGTCCGTGTGGCATCAACGCAGGGACATGGTTGCCAAGTACTCCTACGACCCAGCCGACAAGCGCTTTGGGAGTTCACTGATCAGTAGTCCAATATGACGCGCTTCGCGGCGAGTATTGACGCAGGTCGCGGTCTCCTCCGCAAATCCGACGCCCCGGGCATCGCGGCAATGGTCTTTGACCGTGCCCCTTTGGGTCCCGAAGGCTCGTCGCGCCGCGCGAGCGGCTTCCTGTGGCGTCGTTCTGGCTTCGATGTTCTTGCGTGTCTCCATCTCGATGTGAAAGAACGGTTCGTCGTCGAGTTTTTGCTCGACTCGCTTTCGCAGGAATAAGGCCCGAAGGCGCAAGAAGGGACCGATCTTAGTCGTACCGAAGCGCGGTGATCGGGTCGACCCTTGCGGCTCGGCGGGCGGGGATGATGGCGGCGGCGAGGCAGGCGATCAGCACGACGGCGATGCCGCCTGAGTAGGCGACGACGTCGAAGACCTGCGAAGTCACTTCGGAGAAGATCGCCGAGAGGACGCGCGCGACTGTGAGGGCCAGAATCACTCCAATGCCGATGCCAACTCCGGCGAGGCGCAGGCATTGGCCGAGTATGAGCTTGCGAACTACGTTAGTGCTGGCGCCTATCGCCATGCGGATTCCGATTTCCTTCGTGCGCTGTGCGACGACGTAGGAAAGAACTCCGTAGATGCCGGAGAGCGTCAGCAGGAGTGCGATCCCGCCGAGGCCTTCGGAGATCCAGTCTTCTAGTTGATAGCTCCAGATGGAGGCGTCAATATAGACCTTTAAGGCATTGATCTCTTGAACCGAGCCTGGGTCGTTTAGTTCCAGCGCGGCATCGAGAGCACGGATGGCTTGCTTCGGCTCGCCGTTGACTCGCGCGATGAGATAGTTGCGGGGATCTTCCAAGCGAGACGGGAAGAAGAGGCAGCTTCGGTCAGGGTTGTCGATGGCCTCCACCGCGGAATCTCGGACGATGCCGATGACCTGCACGGTTCGATATCGCGGCGGGCGTGCGCCACGGATGGGGCCCGTGGGTAACGTGAGGCTGAGCGTCTGGCCGATTGCGTCCTCGTGAGGCCAGATCTTCTTCGCGGCGGATTCGCTCAGCACTACGACAGCGGCTTCCGAGTGTCCTTCTTCTGCCGAGAAGGAGCGGCCGCGAACGACGGGAATATCGAGGTTCGCGAAGTAGTCAGACGACGCGTAGCGGTACGCGATATGCGCGAGGCCAGCGTCGGAGGCTCCGGAAGCAGCGATGAACGGCAGGATGGTATCGAACGGTGGATCGGAGCTAGAGGCGAGCATCTCTACGGCGGGATGCGTCTGGAGGATCGCAAGGTCGCGCGCGCGGGATTTGGGTTGGAGATCGAGCTCCAGGACGTCGCGCGAACGCATGCCTGGATCGAGGCTCTCCAGGTGAGTGGTGCGGCGCAGAAACACGCCGCAGCAGATCAGCAGGAATCCGCAAACAGTCACCTGAGCGATGACCAGGGCGTTGCGCAGACGCCCCGGGCGGAATTCACTCGAGAAATCGCCGCGAGCGGCTTGCATCACGTTCAGCCGAGTGGCTTGCAGAGCGGGCACAAG
>JASHRP010000378.1 GCA_030037375.1 Bryobacteraceae bacterium
ATTATTGATGGCTGGAATTGCAACGCGCTCGGGCGTTCCACTTCAAGCGCCGAGAGGAGAGAACATGGCGAAATCCACGAAGACTTCGGTTGGCCGTCGCGGGTTCCTGAAGAACGCAGCGGCCGGAACGGCAGCGTTGGTCACGACGTCCACGCCGCTTGTGCAAGCTCAAGCCCCGAATAACACCAAAGGAGCGGCCAGGACGAATGGAGGCGCGCCGGCTCCGACCGAAGCTCAGCTTCAGCGCGAAGCGGGCAATGTTCGCCCGCCGGCGATTGCAGCGAGCGTGCGCACGATCACGCGGCCCGGTTCCGACCTCATGGTCCAGGCGATTCACGATCTGGGTATCGAGTTCGCCGCGGCAAACCCCGGATCGAGCTTCGAGGGATTGCAGGAATCCTTCATTAATTACTCCTCGCCCGGCAAGCCGGTGAACGGCAAGCCCGAATGGATCACCGCGCTGCACGAAGAGTCCGCGGTGACCATGGCTCACGGCTACGCGAAGGCGGAAGGAAAGCCGATGGTCGCGGTGCTGCACGGCACCATCGGAATCCAGCACGCTGCGATGTCGATATATCAGGCTTATTACGATCGCGTGCCGGTGGTGATGCTGGCCGGAAACGATCCGGACTTTATCGCGGCGCATACCGCGCACGATATGGCTGGGATGGTCCGCAGCTACACGAAGTGGGACGCCGAACCGAAGACGGTCGAAGAAGCGCTGGTGGCGATTCAGCGCGCCTACAACGAAGCGATCACGCCGCCGACGGCTCCGACGCTGGTTGTGCTCGGCACCGAGATTCAAAAGGAGAACGTTCCGAACTTGGGCCTTCCCGCGTACAAGCCGCCGACGTTTCCGACGATCGACGCATCGACGGCACGCGATATCGCGAAGGGGTTGCTATCGGCGCAAAATCCGCGGATCGCGGTCGGCCGGCTGCGGACTCCGGAAGGCGTGAAGGCGTCGATTGAGCTTGCTGAGTTGGTTGGCGCATCGACCAGCACGGCCGCGACGAACGGTCCGATGAGCTTCCCGCAGCGGCATGTGCTGTGCGGACCTGGCGCGGACACGAATTACGATTACACTCTGGGACTGGAGCAGGCCGCCGCGAGCGCTTCCCTGATCGGCCCGCAGCTCCAGCAAGTTGCGGCGCAGCGCGATACGATTCACATCGACTTCGGCGGTTTGACGCCTGGCGCCGGCGGACGCGGCAACGGCGGCGGCGGACGGGGTGGGCGTGGCGGTAACGGCCGCGGCGGCAACGGCGCTCCGGCGGCTGCTCCGATCACAGCCGATGCCGAGGCGAGCCTTCCGCTGATCATCGAACAAGTAAAGCAGCAGATGACGCCCGATCAGAAGTCGCGGATTGCGGCGCGCATCGCGAAGCACACCACGGCGAACCATGAAGCTCGCATGACCGCGCTGAAGCAGGCGGTGGAGAGCAAGATGGCCGGTTGGAACAACACGCCGATCAGCACGGCTCGCGTCTACGCCGAGCTGTGGCCGCTGATCAAGGACGAAGACTGGTGCCTGGCTTCGCCGAGCAGTTTCTCAGGCGGACACAATGCCCAGTTGTGGGATCACAACAAGCCGTACAGCTACCTGGGCGGCCAAGGCGCGGGCGGAATGGGTTACGGCGCGCCGGCTTGCGTGGGCGCGGGACTTTCGGCGAAGGCGCATCCCGGACGGATAGTGATCAATGTTCAGACCGACGGCGACTTAAACTACGCTCCGGGCGTGCTGTGGACCGCCACCCATCACAAGCTTCCGCTGCTGACGGTGATGCACAACAATCGCGCGTGGCACCAGGAGTACATGTTCGTCGAATATATGGCGGGCGTGCGCGGACGCGGCGCATCGAACGCGCATATCGGCAGCGTGCTGCGCGATCCATTTATCAAATACACGAAGATGGCCGAGGGCTATGGCATGGCCACCGAACCGGAAGCCATCAGCGATCCGTCGAAGCTGTCGGCAGCGCTGAAGCGCGGCGTGATGTCGGTGAAGCGCGGCGAGCCGTACATGATCGACGTAATCACGGAGCCTCGCTAAGGCGGGCTGCTAAGGAAAGAATCATGAAGCAATTTTTGATGGCGGCTGTTCTGGCCGCGGGATTGGCGGTTCCGGCTGCGCTTCTGAATGCCCAAGGCGGCGGTCGTGGCGGCGCCGGCCGCGGCGCTGCTCCCGCGACCCCCGTTCCGCCTCCAACTAGTCCTGTGACCGGGAATGCGACCGCGGGCAAGGGGCTGTATTATTCCTTCGGCTGCTACGCTTGTCACGGCTATAACGGCGAAACCGGCGCACGGCCGTTCGTTGGACGCTGGGGCAATCTCTCGACAGAGCAGACGTTTCTCACGTTCCTGCGCGGACGGGCGAACGTCGCGCCGGAGACTCCCTCGACCAACATGCCGAATTTCTCGGAGAACTCCATGTCCGATAAACAGGCGAAGGATATTTACGCCTATATCCGGACGTTCAAGAGCTCGGCGCCTCCGGATGTGAAGGACGCGCCCGCGCTAAACGCGATTCTCGACGCAGCCAAGCAGCAGAAGTAGCGGAACAAATATGCTCGCGCGGCGGGCTGGCATATCGGCCGTGGCGGTTGTGTGCGGCTTTGCGTGCGCGTGCTCGCAACGCACCTCATCGGAAAACGGCGGCGTTCCCAAGTTCGAACCGGACCCGTCCTGGCCCAAGCCGCTTCCGCACAACTGGATGCTCGGCCAGGTTTCGGGCATTTACGTCGATTCGCACGATCACATCTGGGTGACCAGCCGTCCCCGGACGCTGGATACCAACGATACTTACGCCGCGCAAAATCCTCCGCAGTCGGATTGCTGCATTCCCGCGCCTCCAATAATTGAATTCGATCAGGAAGGCAATGTGGTGCAGGGATGGGGAGGGCCGGGACAAGGCTACGATTGGCCCGACAACGAGCACGGGATGTTCGTCGATTACAAAGAGAATATCTGGATCGGCGGGAACGCGGTGGGCAAGGACACCAACATTCTGAAGTTCACCAAAGACGGCAAGTTTCTGTTGCAGATCGGTCATCATGGAACCACCGGCGGCAGCAACGATACCGCGAATCTGAACCGGCCGGCGGGAATCGTGGTTTATCCGAAGACCAACGAGGTTTTCGTCGCGGACGGCTACGGCAATCGGCGCGTGATCGTGTTTGACGCGGACACGGGCGCGTACAAGCGCCATTGGGGCGCGTACGGAAACAAGCCGGACGACGAGGCTCCGCGCACGCGAGCATTCGAAGGACCCGGCGCGCCGCAGTTCAACACGGTGCACGGCATCCGCATTTCGAACGACGATCTGGTGTACGTCGGGGACCGGGTAAACAATCGGATTCAGGTGTTCAAGCCGGATGGGACGTTCGTCAAAGAAGGCTATATCGAGCGCAAGACGTCGGCGCCGGAAGGCACGGCGTTCGACATCGCGTTTTCGCCGGACAAAGAGCAGACGTATTTATATGTTCCGGACGGCAGCAACAAGAAGGTGCAGATTTTGAAGCGCGATTCGCTCGAAGTGATCGGCTTTTTCGGCGGGCAAGGCGGGCACGGGCCGGGGCAATTCTTCCACATTCACAGCATCGCTACGGACTCGAAGGGAAACGTGTACCTGGGCGAGTCTTTCGGAATGCGGGTGTTGCGGTGGAATTACAAGG
>JASHRP010000379.1 GCA_030037375.1 Bryobacteraceae bacterium
GTCGCCGGTGAGTTGCATGTAGGTTTCCCATTCGGGATCGCCCGCGAAACCAGGCTCGCCGTCGCCTGCGTAGCTCGAAGCGGCAGCACGACCCTTGCCTTCACCGCCCACCTTGAATCGCTTCAGAAGCTTGCCGTCCAGGCGGATCTCGAGTTGCTGCGGCCACCCCATCCCTTTGAGGTAATCCTGATACTGGCGCTGGAGCTTAACGTGGATGAGATACTCGCCGTCAACCGGGAAATCATAATGAATCGCCAAGCCGCCGCGCGAGCCGAACGGAAGATCGTCGCTCATGCGATCCTCTTGCAGAACGTGCAACGGGATCTCGAACGTTTCAAGAGCGGGTTTCGCGGGAGGCAATCCGGTCGCAAGCCGTGTGACCTGCCGCGCGACGGACATGTATCGCTCCAGATGCGCCGTCGAAATTGACAGCGAATCGGCGAAATCGTCGAAGCTGCCGTCGGCGGTATCGTCGCCGGGCAGCAGCGGCTTCACGTCCAGATCCAGCGCGAACAGATCGCGAACGGCGTTGTTATATTCGGTGCGATTCAAACGTTGCACCGCGCCGATCCGGCCGGGATTCGGATGCGAGTTCCACGCTTGATCCACGGCAGTTTCGAGCGCGCTTGCAACTGCGCGATACGTCGCCTGATCCGGACGGTCGCTGCCCGGCGGCGGCATCGCTCCGGCACGGAGCTTCGCGATGACCTTTTCCAACAGCTCGGCGTTCTCGCCAGGCTTGCTCAAATCCAGGGTGTCGAGGGCGATGCCGGCAGTCTTCACCGTATGGTCGTGGCAGTCGATGCAGTATGTGTCGAAGAACTCTCGGGGGCTAACGGGGGGCTTCTTGATTTGGGTGGTTTGCGCAGGCGCGAGCATCGCGGCCAACACGCCGCCAATGAGCGCAGAGATTGAGAAAGAGGCCCGCACGTGAGCAATCCTCCGGACAACAGCAGTATACAACGCCGGGCGGATGCTTTCGGTAGAATGAGGCCAAGTGCCGCGACATGAATACCGGGGTTTTAGGGATCGCGCTTTTTTTAGTGCCACTCGGAGCGAGCGCCCAATGGCTGCACTACCCATCCCCTAATACTCCGCGAACCAAGGACGGCAAGCCGAACTTGACCGCACCGGCTCCGCGAGCCGCCGATGGCAAGCCCGACCTTTCCGGGATTTGGGTGCCGGAACCCACGCCAGTTGCGGAGCTACAAGCGCTGCGCGGACCGGATAGCGTCCAGCCTGCGGAAGGCTCCGAACCGCCGAATAAATACTTCATTACTATCCTCGCGGATTTCAAGTCCGGGCAAGCTCCGCTTCAGCCGACGGCCAATGTCCAAAGAGTCGAACCGGCCCTGAGCTGCCTGCCCTTTGGAATGCCGATTTTCGACACGATGCCGACCCCGCGCAAGATCGTGCAATTGCCGGGGCTGTTGCTCATGCTCGGCGAATATGACGAGACTTTCCGCCAGATTTTCACTGACGGCCGAAAGCTACCTGCCGACCCGGAACCCTCCTGGCTGGGGTGGTCGGTTGGCCGGTGGGAGGGAGACACGATGGTGATCGACACGGTGGGCACCAATGGGCGGAGCTCGCTCGACCTGTTCGGTCACATGCACAGCGACCAGCTCCGCATCACGGAGCGTCTGCATCGAGTGTCCTTCGGCACGATCGATCTTCAGCTAACCCTCGACGATCCGAAAACGTTCACGCGTCCGCTCACTGTCAGATTCAACCTGTCGCTGATGCCGGATACGGATCTGCTGGAATCTTTCTGCTCGGAAAATGAGAAGGATCATATTCATTCGGTTCCATAGAACAGGCACGCTGTGTCCCAAATCGTTATATAGTGTTGTCCATGCGTTTTCGTACTTTGCTGCTGCTCTGTGTCGCAGGCTCCGCGTGGAGCCAGAACGTTACGTTTGACCGCCTGCTGAATGCCCGAAAAGAGCCTCAGAATTGGCTCACTTATTCCGGGGCGATCGATGGCGAGCGGTACAGTCCGCTGACCCAGATCACGCCCGCAAACGTCAAGAACCTGGAGCTGCAGTGGGTCTGGCAGGCCCATTCCATGGAGAAATTCGAGACCACGGCGCTGGTGGTCGATGGCATTATGTACACGGTCGAAGCGCCAAATAATGTCTACGCGCTCGATTCGGTCACGGGCCGCATCTTCTGGAATCTGAATTACACGCCGTCGGCGGACGCCCGCGCCTGCTGCGGCCGCGTGAACCGAGGACTGGCGATTCTCGGAGACACGCTGTTCATGGGCACGCTCGACGCGCACGTGCTGGCGATCGATGCGAAGACCGGCAAGATCGTGTGGAACTCGACCGTGGGCGTCGCGGCAGACCGCTATGTGATTACGCATGCTCCACTGATCGTGAAGGATAAGGTGATCGTCGGGATGGCGGGCGGCGACGGGCCGATTCGCAGCTATATCGTCGCGCTCGATACGAAAACGGGCAAGGAAGTGTGGCGCTTCTATACGATTCCCGGACCGGGCGAACCAGGTCACGAGACCTGGTCGGGCGATTCCTGGAAGAGCGGCGGCGCGGCAATTTGGAACGCCGGCGCGTACGATCCCGACACCAACCTCACGTTCTGGGGTGTCGGCAATCCTTCGCCAGATACCAATGGCGACGTGCGCCTGGGCGACAACCTCTATAGCGATTGCGTTCTGGCGCTAGACGCCGATACCGGCAAACTCAAGTGGTATTACCAATTCACGCCGCACGACACCATGGATTACGATTCGACGCAAGTCCCGGTGCTGGCTGACATCCAGTTCAAAGGTCAGCCTCGCAAAGTGATGCTGTGGGCGAATCGCAACGGATTGTTCTATGTGCTCGACCGCAGGACGGGAGAGTTCCTGCTGGGCAAGCCATTTACTTCTGTTACGTGGATGACCGGATTCGACGAACGCGGCCGGCCGATGCGAACGCCGGGTCAGCAAGATAGTGCAACACCCGTGCTGGTGCAGCCCCATGGATTGGGTGGGACGAATTGGTATCCGCCGTCCTTTAGCCCGCACACCGGATTGTTTTACATTCCGGGCTGGGAGAACAGCGGCGCGATTTTCCAGAAGGGCGGCGGCTTCGGACGGTCCACCGGCGACACTCCCATGCCGCAGCCGAACCTGCTTCCGAATCGCAAGACCGAGCAAGAGGGCTACGGCTTCGTGCGCGCCATCGATCCCAACACCGGCGACAAGAAGTGGGAGTTCAAGATGAACGACATCACCTGGGCCGGCGTACTGACGACCGCTTCCGACCTGCTCTTCAGCGGCGGCCGCGAAGGCTACTTCTACGCGCTCGACGCAAAGAACGGCGAGCTGCTGTGGAAGCAGAACCTCGGCGGGCAGGTGAACAGCGGGCCGATGAGCTACATGGTGAACAATCGTCAGTACGTCGCGGTGGCGGCGGGCTCGGCGCTGTTCGTGTACGCCTTAAGGCAATAAGGCAGCGCACGCAGTCGTGCGTGCGTCACAATCGGGCAATCGCTACAATAGCGGGAACGCTATGCGCTTAAAGATTTTGTTGTTCGCTATTCTTTCCGCGCTGGCCGGCCCCGTCGACGCCCAGACCGCACCCACTCCTGCATCCACACCCCAACCGGACCCTATCAAAACTCTCGTTTCCCGGCTCGACTTCGCCCAATACAAGAACACGATTCTCGGCCTGACCAAATTCGGCGACCGCCGCGAGGGCACGGATCGCAATCGCGCCGCGATCGATTGGATCGAGGCGCAGCTCAAGAGCTACGGATGCGCCGATATCGAGCGACTCCGCTATGACTATCAGCCCCCGGCGAGAGGCGGCGGCCGAGCTGGCCAGCAAGGCGGGCAGGGGCGCGGAAGAGGCAATGCGAACAATACCGTCATCAAGGGCATCCGCGGTCCTGAGGGAGTGAACAACGATCCCAACAAACAGCCCGACGAGAGGATTCGCGAACTCGATTCCCAGCCGTCCACTCCGGGCCCTCGCGAAGAGGTCTTCTGCACCAAGATCGGCGCAACGCATCCTGAGGAGATGTACATCGTCAGCGCGCACATGGATGGAATCGGCTGGGGCGAGGCCGCCAACGACGACGGCTCCGGCACGGCGTTGGTGATGGAGGTCGCGCGAATCCTCAGCGGCCCCGACATCGTCACGGACCGATCGATTCGCTTCGCACTATGGAACAACGAAGAGACCGGCACCAGCGGCGCGCGAGCCTACGTCGCCCAGCGCAAGGATCTGCAAGGCAAGGAGGACCCGCCCGGTTCCGGAAAGTATCCCGAGCCGAAGTGGCTCGGCATGATCCAGCACGACATGCTCCTATGGGATCACGGCATGCCGGATAAGGACGGCAAGGTCAGCGAGCAACAACGGCCGGAAGCTGACATCAACATCGAGTTTCAGTCGAGCGCGAAAATGGCCGGGCCCGCGGCAGAACTAGCTTGGGCATTCAAGAACGCGAACGAATCCTACGCCACCGATTATCCAGCCATGGTTGGCCCGCACATGTCGAACACGGATTCCGGCCCGTTTCAGGATCTGGTTGCGGCGATCAGCGTGCGCGAGCTCGAGCGCCTCGCGCAGATCGGAGCCGGCTGGGACCCGAATCATCACCAGCCCACGGATGTGTTCACGCATTACTCCGACGCAGATTTCAGGCTCGGCTTGAATGCCGCGCAGACGACGCTGGGCGCGATCTCACGGCTCGCCGGCGCGCAGTTAAAGCAACAGCCCTAATTCGCTGCCGCTCCGCGACCACCGCCGCGGCCGCCACGGCCGTTCCCGCGAGGCGCGGGCAGATCCTTGCGAGGCAGCTT
>JASHRP010000380.1 GCA_030037375.1 Bryobacteraceae bacterium
GATGGCCTCTTGGCACTTTCCGCCAAGGGTCAAGGCGCGGCCGATGCTGCTATGTGCCTTGTAAAAATTCGCATCCATCGCGAGGAGCTGCCGCAATTCGGCCAAGCAAGCTTCGTAGTCGCGCTTGAGGAGCATCAGATACGGACTGCCCTCATGGGTCACCAGTGACAACGGATCCAGATCGCGTGCCAGTTGAACCTGCGGCTCGGCTTCATCGAACCGTCCGAAGAGAGCCAGAAAATCGACGGCGAACCAGTGCCGCGCCTGGGCAAAGCTGGGGTTGAGGGCGATGGCGCGACGATACAACATCTCGCCCTCCTCCCATTTCCAGTCGAAAACGGAGCGAATAAAGGCGAGCGCCGTGGCGGCCTCGGCTGAATCCGGATCCAGTCTCAAGGCGCACTGCGCTGCTTGCTCGGCGCGCGGCATTGCTTCACGGGGATGGATCACGCCGTAATCGGCCAGGAGACTGTACGCGTCCGCGACACCGGCATGCGCCTTCGCGGACTCCGAATCCGCCTCGATCGCCCGAGTATAGCAATCGAGGCTGCGGCGCAACCCATCCGCGGTTCTGATTCGAGCGTGAAACCGCGCTTGCAGGCAGAGGTTATAGCATTCCACGTTAACTCGCCTGGGCGGCGGAGGAGCCTCCCGAGGAGGACGCAGCGCCAGCCGCAGCGTGTGAACTATCGCGCCGGCGATTTCTTCCTGGATCGAGACGACGTCGTGAAGCTGGCGGTCAAAGCTCTCGGACCACAGATACGCGCCGGTCGCCGTGTCGATCAACTGAGCGGTCACGCGAACCCGCGCGCCGGACCCACTGACGCTGCCTCGCCTCACGCTGCCACGTAATACCACATCCGCGTGCAGCTCCTCGCGAATCAAACTAAGATGCTGCTCCCGGCCTCGGAACTTCGCGACCGAGTTCCAGGCAAGGACGCGCAAGCGTTCCACGCGCGTCAGCAACACCAGCAATTCTTCCGTGAGGCCGTCGCTGAAGTAATCGTCCCCGGCTTCTGGGGAGAAGTTGGCGAAGGGCAGCACCGCGATGGAAGTTCGCTCTATGTCCTGCGCCTGTGGGCGCGGAAGCGGTGAGGCGTTTCCCAAGCGGAAAATTGGGGTATAAGCGCCCTTTGGCAGCTCGATGTAAACCGGGTCAGGTCTGCCCGTCGATTTGTAGTAAGCGGTCAGCTTTGCGCGAAGCCGGCGGGCTTCCACACGGACGATTGGGTCGACTCGCGGGTCGTAATTGGGCGCGCGATCGAAGACCTCGGTACCTACCAGGTACTCTTTGACCTGGTCCCCCGCTCCGGCCAATGCCTGCTCCACCGTGAAACGCAGGAATCGCGACATGCGCGCGGAGCGGCTAAACTGCGGACTAGCCAACAGTTTCGCGAGCTGGATGCGGATCTCCTCTGAAGATGGGGTTCGCATTTTGCGCCTGAAGACACGATGTTAAAAATTAGACGCAACAAACCGGTCTTAGGAACGAACTTTTTTCTACCAAATATAATCCTTGGCTTCGGTCCGGCGTTCGTAGCTATCGAGCACGTGAACCACGCGCAGTTTCTTTAGCTTGGCGGGAGACAGCGCGCCGATCGGAACATAAAGAATCTGCCGGCCGACGTGCGCGGCGATGGACCGGAAGATCGACCGTGGAGGCCGCGCGGCGACATACACCACGAACCGCTCCACCGAATAATCGAGGCCGGCCATCAGCAACCGCTCCGATTTCGACTCGGCGAAATCGTAATCCGTGTCCGACCACACATCGAACATGCGCCGGGGCGGCAGAGTCATCAGGAAGCCGCCGTATTCGGCGCGGCCGATCCCGGGTCCCACCAGGTTGTCGAACGGGAATGTGGAATAAAACGCCATGTCCGATTCGTTCTGGTTTTCGCCGAGCCAGGTCGTGAGGTACTGATAGCGGTCTTCGCGGTCTTCATCGAAGATGACGACTACCGCGCCTGCCTCGCCCGCCAAACGATCGGCCTGCCGTACGTAAATTTTGCGCCGATGCCAGTTGCGGATTGTCTCCCGCAGATCGATGCCATCGAGAATCGAAGTGGTGAACGGTTCCACGCGCACGCGTTCTTCGGAAAGCATCGCCTTGGCTTTTTTCTTTAGAAAGCGGCCGTACTCCTCGATCACCAGGTCCTCAGGCGGGTAGGAGCAAATCGCGTTTCCGGTGGTTTGCCGCGCCCATTCGCCCGGTTCCTTCTCACGTTTGCGCGGCTTGATTCCAGCGGGTTTCAAGCGCTGCTTGGGGCGGGGAAGACGGCGCCGAATTCGCAGGCGCTTGGTGTTGATCCAAATCTCGCCCGCGGAGAGCTTTACGGTTTCCAGACTCGACGACTCGTGCTGCGCGAGATAGCGGTTCGCCATCTGCCAAACTTCCCAGCCGTAGTTGTCATCGACGATGGATCGCGCGGCGACTGCTAAATCGTAAACGCCGGCGACCAAATCGTGACCCGTCTGCGCGAGATTGCGCGTAAAGCGCGCGATCAAGCGGCGCTGCCAGTGCTCCAGCTTTTCGCCCGTCGATTGCGTGTACTTCGTCTCAGCTTCGCGCAACAGATCCCACTGCACACGGGGCCGGTCGAGCGCTTCGGCATTTCGCATGTCGAGCCGGAAAAACTCGTAGCGTTCCTGCAAGTACGGGTATTCAATCGTAATTTCGGCGAGACAATCCGGGTGAGGATTCAGAAGGCGCACGTCGCTACGCCGGCGCCCCTTTGCGGGCGCGTCTTGCGGGAGTTCCATCGCATCCAGCAGCGGATCGAGCAGGTTCAGCGAAACGACGACCGTGATCGGTGTCTCCGGGTCCGCGCCTTGCAGTTTCCAAGCCATGGCCGCGGCATGCGCGGAGACCTCTTCAGTACGAGGCTGAGGCCAGACGCGATAGGCCTCGACGTACTTCTCGATGCCGATCCGGGCGATCGCGTAGGTATCCGGATAGTTGTCCGGCAAGTGCGGGCGCTCATTCGAATCCGGCTCGAGAAAAATGACCTGTGCTCCGATTTCCTCGGCTGTCCGAATGGCTTCGGTGAAGGCGTCAGCGGGCTCCACGGGAACGTACACGGCGCGGTCGTCCTCGCCGTTTTCCTCCATGTAGAGAATGACCGACATTTCCGGCAGCCGCGCCAGAGCACGCCGGTAGCAAAGTTCGAGGAATCCGGGCAGTTCCACGGCCACAATCTTGGGGCGCTGCTCAAGCAGCATCCGGCGAACTGCGACCGCGAATTCGACTCGGCCGGGAGCCACCGGAAAATAGAGATATCTGCCGCGCTCCAGCCCGCCGCGCTTGATTTCAGTCTCGAGGGACATACCGCAGGGCTTCCTCGCCCAGCGTCTGCGTGATGGCAACGCGTAGACGCTCGCCAGACCTCCCGTGCCCTCCGTCGCTAGCCAGTTTCATGGCGAAGCGCGCGATATTGATTCCATCGCGCGCGGTGTAGCGCTCATCGGCGGCGTGCGCGTTTTGGAGGAAATCGGTAACGTAATTCAGAATATGCTCGTCTCCGAAAGGAAGATTTTCGCGTAATATCGCGAACTCCTCATGCCTTTCCGGAAAATCGATCAGAATTTGCGGCTGAAGGCGGGAGTGGATGTATTCGGGAAGATCGAAGGTGCTGGCGTCGTCGTTCATGGTCGCGACCAGGCGGAACAGCGGATGAGCTTTGATCTTGATCCCGGCCACGATCGATTCGACGTAGCGGCGGTTGTCGAGCAGAGGCGCGAGGCTCGCCCAGCTTTTTT
>JASHRP010000381.1 GCA_030037375.1 Bryobacteraceae bacterium
TGCGCATTCCCGTGACGCCCAGCGGCCCCAGCGATCCAGGCTCCGCGCCGAGAGCTTTTTGGATCTCACTCAGGATTGCGGGCCGCAGAACGCTCACATCGAGTGCACGAGCAAGCTTCGCCTCACTCAATTGGTGGTCGCCACGCAACAGGACCATCACCAAATCCCGATCCGCGAACATGACCAGACTCTTGATATGCGAGGTTTCGGGAAGGCCCGTAAATTCGGCCAGATCGGCGATGGTCTTGCGATTCGGCGTATGAAACGGCTCAGGCGCGAAATCACCTTCAGGATCGGGCACGGGAGTCGGAGTTGCGATGGAAACAGCGCTCGGAAGAGCGGCAACATAGCTTCCCGCGCGGGCGATCGAATCCTCACCGCTCAGGCACGGAATGACGAACTTCTCGCCCCAAATCGAATCGGCAATCGTGCACCCTACGCCGGAGTTGCGCAGAACATTATGGATCGCAGCCCGGATCGCCTGGTACCGCTGCTCGCTTTCTTCAGCGGATCGATTGAACGAGGCCGCTTCCAAAGCATTGTGGAACTGGCACCAAATCTGCGGCAGTTGCTTGTAGCTGCGCAGCTCGCGCGCGAAATGCGCGATCGGCTGCTTCGGGGAAAGCATCTCCTGCGCGCCCAGTGGCTCGAGCTCCGCCCGGACCATATTCGCGATCCGGCGCAGACTGCGGCGTCCGAGATATAGCCAGGCATCTTCGCGTTGATATCCCGCTCGGGTGAGAAGACGGCCGCCCGCAGTTGAGATTTCGGCGGGCGCTTCGCGCAAGGTCGGAATAAAGAGCCTGCTCCAGTGCATCGATCAGCGGGCCGCAATTTGCGCGGCGGGACGAAAATCCTTCAAAATCGCCTGCCATGGCGCGTAGCCGCGAGAGGCGGAATACGAATCCTCTTCGAGCTGGAAAGCCACGTCGATACGCATGCCCGCTTCGATTCCGGCGGCGCGTTCCGCGAAGTCCCAGGCTTTGACGCGCAGCGTTCGTCCGTTCTCGCGCAGCCGCAGGAAAACGTGGCGCTCATTGCGAATCTCCGGCGGCGCGGCGAGTTCGAGATTGCGCGCGGCAAACACCGGCGCGGGATTGCCGAAGCCGAACGGAGCCAGCGCCAGGATATCGCTAACTGCGGCGTCGGTAATCTCCGCAATCCCGATTTCGCTGTCGATGGCAAGCTGCGGCTCGAAATCTTCAATCGTCAAGCGCTCGCTCGCGTGCGTGCGCAACCGTTCGCGAAATACGTCCACCATTTCCGCTGCAAGCGTAACTCCCGCGGCTTGCCTGTGCCCGCCGAACTTGCTGAACAGATCGGGCATGGCTTCGAGCGCTTCGAGCAAATGAAACGCGGGAATGCTCCGGCCCGAGCCTTGCGCAATGCCGTTCTCAATGCCCAGCACGAACGCCGGACGGTGAAACCGTTCGACTACCCGGCTCGCCACGATTCCCACTACGCCGCGATGCCAACCCTCCGCGGCGAAGACAAGAGCGGCGTCGGAATCGGTCACCGGCTGCGACGCGCACTGCTCGAAGATGGCGCGGGCGATTTCCGCTTCCGTCTGTTGGCGGTCTTGATTCAGCTCGTGAAGCTGCGCCGCTAAATCGCGGGCGCGGGCCAAATCCGACGTCAGGAACATCTCGACCACATCGGCCGCGCTGGCCATGCGCCCCGCGGCGTTGATCCGAGGAGCAACCCGAAACGCAACCTGCCCCGCGCTCGGCGAATCCCCTTCATGGAATCCAGAAACATCCAGCAGAGCGCGCAGTCCCGGATTGCGCACATAGCGCAAGCCATCGAGCCCGCGCTTCACGATCACGCGATTTTCGCCTGTTAGCGGAACCACATCGGCAACGGTAGCGATCGCCACCAGTTTGAGCAACGAATCGAGCACACGCTCCCGCTTCGTCTTCTCCCAGCCAAGATCGGCGGTCAGCGCATCGACCAGCTTGAACGCGACACCTGCTCCGCAGAGATTCTTTTCGGGGTATTCGCAATCCGGCCGGTTCGGATTCAGCACCGCGATGGCGGGCGGGATCTCGGCTTCGGGCAAGTGGTGGTCCGTGACGATCACGTCGATGCCGAGCGCGGAGGCGTGGCGCACCACGGCATTGGCGCGAATCCCGGTGTCGACGCTGACGATCAGCTTCACGCCCGACGCCGCGGCCTCCTCCACAACTTCGCTGCGCATGCCATAGCCGTCGCGCAACCGATGCGGGACGTGGAAGGACGCCTTGCCGCCGGCCAGCTCGATCCCTTTCATCAGGATCACGATTGCGCTGGTGCCGTCCGCGTCGTAATCGCCGTAAAGGAGGATGTGCTCGTGCCGCTCGATCGCGCGGCGCAGGCGCTCCACCGCCGCGGACATTCCGGTCAGGCGGGCCGGGTCGTGCAGATCGCCTAGCGACGGGTTAAGAAACCGGCGGGCGCATTCCGGATCGCGATAACCCCGTGCACACAACACCCGAGCGGCGGGCAGGGCGAGATTGAGTTCCGTGGCCAGGAGGAGGCCGTCCGCGGGATCGGCGGGGATCAGGTTCCAACGCATAAGGATTCGACCGAGCCGGACCCTTCAATCCCCTGTGTTAACATCGTTTATCTATCGTTTCTATCGGCGTCTCTATACGGTAGCACGGTCGCCAAGGGGTATCGGCTCA
>JASHRP010000382.1 GCA_030037375.1 Bryobacteraceae bacterium
CGACGCCGAGGAGACTTTGGCTCCGCGAACGCTTAAGAGCGACCCGGGCGCTGCCGCGCGCCGGATCAAGTCGGCCGCGCTGACCACCGCGGGATCTCCCAAGCGGTGAGGCGCGAGCGTCGAGTAAACTCCAAACCCATCGACCGCGGCCCAAAGCTGATTCTCGGCGGAGTCGAGCCGGACATCGGCAACGGATGCTTGCGGCAAACCTCCCAGCTTCTGCCACGAAGACGGGACGCTGAGCACGCCCACGTCGGAGCGCGTGTAAAACACGCCCGCATCCGTGGCCACATAAATTGCGCCGGAGGCACGCGACGCGGCAACGCCGTGCGCCGCGGCGTCGGGAAGGTCGTTGGTGATATCGTCCCAATTCGAGCCGCCGTCCACCGTATGGAACACGTGCGGCGCGGGTACGCCGGGGATCGCGTTAGCCGGCCGCCCGCCGAGAACTGCGAGCGCGATGCGGGAATCGGTCGGATCGACCCAGAACCGCTCCACCGTTCCGCCGCTGACGGGGTGAAATGGCAGCGTGGACCCGGCGTTGGTGTAGACGGTGATCGTCCCGTCTGGCGAGCCGGTGTAAAGCAAACCCGAAGTGGTAGCGGCGAATGCGGTGATTGCAGCCGCGCGTAGCTGCGCCTCCAATTGCACGTCTGGGTTATTCACCAAACGCCAAGCCTGCTTTTCGCCCGGCTGCCATTCGACCGTGCGGTTGCCGGGAATCTCGATCTGCGCTCCCCGGTCGCCGGAGGGTAGGGCCCACAGGCGCAGTGCAGGAAGGTTGGGAAGGCTCTCGTTCAGCCCGCTCCAGGATTTTCCGCCGTCGAGTGTCCGGAACACTCCATCTCCTGTCGCCGCCGTCACCTCCTGAGGATTCCGGGGCGAAACAGCCAAGTCGCGTACGCTGCCGCCGATGATCGAGCGCGAACGGTACTCGGTGAGATTGTCCCAGTTCGACCCGCCATCCTGCGAGCGGTAAACGAACGCGCCGAAAGCGTACATCGTGGATCGCTGGCCGTTAAACCCTTTGAGCCTTGCGCCCTGCTCTGGCAGGAGGGTCCCATCGGATGCGAGATCGCCCGCCGCCGGAGCCGTTGACTGAGAGGGCATCCACGACTCGAAATCGCTGGTTTCAAAGGTCTTGCCTGACGAGATGAGAGCGTAAAGCGTGCCCCCGTCGGCCGAATACCAGACCCGGTCCACCGGGCCGCCCGCCAGGCCCGCCAGCGACAAATCCATCAGCGAGTTTCCTGCGTGGTACCAGTCAGGACCGGTCTCTGTCTGCGCCCGGGCGGACGCCGCCGCACCCAAGGCCAGTAGAACGGCTGCGGCTTTATGGGTCAGTACTGTGGCCCGCCTACTCATCAAATGAGTCCATTGTACCCTGATCTATCGGCATTCAAGCTCAGAAACTGTTGATTCTAGTAATCCTTGAATCAGATTTCCCCGTGGGAAGTGCAATTGCACCCGCGGTTCTGTGTTAGACTGAACTTTCCTTGCGGGTTCCAGTTCCATCGGGATCCAGGGTATTGGTATATCGATGCGCAGTCGGTCTAGGACGCGGACGGTGGAATTGTCGCTTCTGCTAGCGGCTACAGCCTCCGTGTGTCTGGCCCAATACCCCTTCATTCCGTCCGACGCGGCCAATTACTCCGCCCATGTTGAGACGGCTACCGGGCAGGTATCGTTATACAAAGATTCCCGGTTGTCGGCGATTTCCGTGGGAGATGTGATCAAGGTGACCGAGACGATCGTTACCGGGCCGGACGGCCACGCCACCCTCCGGGTCTCCGACGGCAGCACAATTGAGGTGTTCCCGAACGCTCAGCTCGTGTTCCGCAAGAATCCCGGCGATTGGAAGGACTTGCTCGATCTGCTGGTTGGCACCATTCGCGTGCACATCGAGCATTGGGCCAACCAGCCCAACCCGAACCGGCTGGTTACTCCGACCGCCGTCATCTCCGTGCGCGGCACCACGTTCGACGTGAGCGTCGATCCGGACGATGAAACCACGGAAGTCGACGTCGTCGAAGGAACCGTGCAGGTGCGGCACGCACTGTTGCCCTCCGACCGCCCGGCGACCCTCCATGACGGACAGACGATCAAGGTTTACAAGAACGTTCCGATAGCTTCGAACTCGCTGGACAAGCTGACGGTCTTCCGCTACGTTCTGCAAGCGATGCGGGATATCGCGCTGACGCTGGAGAATCGCGGATTCAAGCTGAATCTTCCCGGGGGCTCGACCGGGAACGGAATTCCGGGCGACTCTTGCAAACCGGGAACGGCAGGGTGCGGCGGCACCGCGCCCCCGCTTCCAACCGGAACGACCGCTCCGCCGCCCCCCCCGCCGCCTCCAACGAACTAGCTCGGTTGCTGGTGGGACGGCAGCTCGGAGAATAAGTCCGTCAAACCAGCTTTCAGCTCTCCAGCAGTCAAAATGCCTACCCGCTCCGGTTCACTGCCGGAATGATATTGCCAGGCGGTTCGCTTCTGCGGATCGATAACCCAGCAGTACGGCACTCCCCAGCCGTGATACTGCTCACATTTTTCCAGCATCGCGCCAAGACGGCTGTCGGGCGACAGAATCTCAATGCAGAGCTCCACGGGCTCAGTCGGGTAAGGCCCGTCGATCGAACGCGCGACGACGACGTCCGGAACAAGGTATGCGCTCAAGCGCACCGTCAGCTCCGGAAGAGCGCGTACTCCTTGTTTCCCGAGCAAAAGGATGAGCATCGCCTGAATCAGCGAATGCGGCATCGCGGGCATGGGCTTGCGGCATAGGACGCCGTCAACATACTCGGTGTTCGGTTTCTCCGTCCGGCGCAAGTACTCCTGCACGGAAACTAGTGTCCCGCTGCTCATTTGCTCTCCAGCAATATTGTAGACCTCGAACCCAAGTGGATGTGCCACACTGGCGGTAGGCGTATGCGAACTCTTCTCCTGTTGTGCTCTTTGTCGCTCCTGGCCCGAGCGCAGGCCCCGCAGCCCGGCGTAGCGCCAGAATGGGATGTCTCAAAGGTGGTCGCCGCGTTCTCCGACCAGGCGGGAAGGCTGAAGCCGATTCTCGATAAGCTAACGCCGAACGAGTGGGTTTCGAAGGGCGCGCCAGAGACCTACGTCGCGCAGTGGCGGCAAGCGGAGCAGGAACTGGCTTACGTCACGCAATCCGCCAAAAGCTTAGAGAACGATCCCGAACGGCTGACGCTCGCGCTCGACACCTACTTCCGCTGGCAGAGGCTGGCGTCGGATTTGGCGTCGCTGGTGGAGGGCGTGCGGCACTATCAGAATCCAGCAGTCGGCGATCTGGTGGTTTCGGTTCTGGGCGAAAACTCGTCCAACCGGGAGCTGTTGCAGCAGCACATCAGCGAGCTCGCGGCGCAGAAGGAGCAGGAGTTCGCGGTGGTCGACCAGGAAGCCCAACGGTGCCGCGGAACGGTCACGCGAACCCCCGCGCGGCCAGCCGCGCCGAAAACCGCTCCGCCAAAGCCGGCGCCGGCTCCTCAATGAAACAGAAGGCCAATGCAATAGAAGGAATGATCCGATGAACGAAACCAGCATCACCTACGCCTGCAATATCTGCGGCGAGCCTTCAACCGAAATCTGCGTCTACTGCACCAAGGATGTCTGCCCCAACCATCGCTGTGAAAAGTGCGGACGGTGCAGCGACTGCTGTCAGTGCGAGCTTCGCCGCAACATGGACTGAGCCTGAGCCCGGATTCTACTTCTTCTCAGGTTTAGACGCCTGGGCGATGATCGATTCGCGGTCCCCGCGTGACCACGCGTCTTGGAGCTGTTTATCGGGGATGCCCGCCACCCGGCCCAGCAGCATGTAGGCGGGCAGCGCGTCCTTGAGCGTCTTCCAGCGCGCCATTTCCACTAGCGATGGAAACGCGCGCATCCGGATCTGATCCAGCACTTCCGTGCTGTGCGAATCGGTCAGTAGTTGAAGCGCAGCTAGAGCTTTGGTGCGGTCGATCCAGGAAGGCGAGTTCAGCATTTCGATGAACCACGTCGCCTCGACTTTGATCCCCGCTACGGCGAACGCCACCAGGCTATGCACCGCGTTTACGCGCACGCCGGGGTCGGGATCGCGCAGCGCGTATTGCAGATCGTTGACCACGCTGTTCGGGTCCGGCGCATATCCGAGCACGTAAGCCGCGACCGCGCGTTGTTGCTCATCGTTCGAATCCCGAATCACCCCGCGAAGCGAGACGAGATAACTCTTCACCAGGGACGGAAACATGTCCTGGATGGCGCGCACTTCCAGATCCTCGGAACGCGCGTAGCCTTTGGTCAAATCCTCTCTCGTCAAGCCCTCGCGGGACGCCTGATCGGAAGCTTCGATGAATCGCCGGTAGGCCGAATTCACCTCCGCCGGCAGCATTTCGTCGCCGTCGGGCGTGTCGTGAAGATCGAAGTGCGCGGCGCCGCGCTCCTCGATTCCAACGTACAAAGTGACCTTCCCGCCGGTGCAGCACACGGCTTCAAGATGCGATTCAACCACGTTCGGAATGCCGTCCAGCCGCTCCTCGACGTCGCCTTTCGACGCCGGCAGACGATCGCCCTCGTGGAAGCCGAGCGTCATGCGCACCGTCGCTTCCGTGACTTTGCGGAGACCGTAGAAGTCGATCAGGCCGATCACGGGACCGCGATTGACGTTCGGCGTGAGAGGCTCAGGACCGGGTGGGCGCGTCTTGATCCCCTGCGCGGCGCTTCCCTCGAAGGCCGCCGGAAGGATCGCGAGAGCCAGAAACGCCAATGCTACTACGTTATTGCGCACGAAACTAAAAACGCGGCGCACTTCCAATGCGTTACGCAAACTTTTGCGCCAGGTCTCCGACCACCGGCAGAACCCAGCGTTCGCGATTATAGGCGCGGTACATCAACATGAGCCATAGCACTACGATACCGAGACGGAACAGGCCCCATACCAATCGAACCAGTCCGCCAGTGAAGCCGGTGTACAGGATGTCGAACAGAACGATGTCGACGGCCCAACTGACCAGTACGATGCCGATCCACACGAAGATCGACTGGAACGCGTGGAAGCGAATGTTCTTGTTGGTGTTGTACGGCGAGATGAACAGGAACAGAATGCCCGTCAGCACCAACGCCAGATAGCACAGCGCGGAGGCGACGTTTTCCTCGAGCCCCGGCGCCGAAATCGCCTGGGGAGAGTAAGGCGGAGGCGCTTGTGGCGAAGGAGGTGGTGGTGGCGGAGGAGGCCCTCCCGGAGTTGCCCCCGCGTCCGGCGCGGGCGCGCCGCATTTCGCGCAGAATCGTCCTTCCAATTGGTTACCGCATTGAGAGCAATACGCCACGCAATCCTCCGCCCACTAGGCTACCACTGAGGGCGAGCGATGAGAGCGGGGGCGTTGTAAGCGTCCGCTTAGCTGATAATCCCCTTGCGCACCGCGTACAGAATCAGCTCCGGGACGCTGTGAAGGTTGAGTTTTTGCAGGATGTGCGTGCGGTGAGTCTCGACGGTATACAGGCTCAGATTGAGAAGGTTCGCGACCTCTTTGTTGCTTTTGCCTTCGGCGACCAGTTGCAGGACCTCGCGTTCGCGATTGGTCAGAAGCTCGTAGGTGTCCTCGGCGTCCATCTTGTCGAGCTGGCGGACGTAGTCCTCTTTCAAAATCCGGCTGACGGCCGGACTGAAAAAACTCTTGCCGGCGCAGATCGCCTGAATGGCTTCGATCAAATCCGCCTCGGCCGAATCCTTCAGCAGGTACGCGCGCGCGCCCGCCTTAAGCGACCGGATCACGTAACTCTCGTCGCTGTGCATGCTGAGGATCGCGATCGCCGTGCGCGGGTTATGCGCCACGATCTGGCGCGCCGCTTCGACGCCGTTCAGATGCGGCATGGCTATGTCCATGACCACCACGTCAGGGTCTTCGGCCGCGGCCATGGAGACGGCTTCGCGCCCGTCGGCGGCTTCGCCAACCACTTTCAAATTGGGTTGCCGCTCCAGCAGCAAACGCAGCCCGTTGCGCATGACCGTGTGGTCGTCCGCGAGCAGGATGCGAATCGGAGCAGTCATGGTTGCTATTGTTGCTGTCATTGTCCTAACTCGCGAGCGGTAATTCCACCGCCACCTTAGTACCCGCGCCTGGCGTCGATCGCACCGAGAAGCTTCCGCCCAAGTGGTGAACCCGCTCCTCCATGCCGACCAATCCAAGCCCGCGCACGCGCCGCGCGTCGAATCCCGAGCCGTCGTCCTCCACGGTCAGCAAAATGCGCCGCGCCTCCTGCTCCACCACCACGCGAACGGATTTGGCCTGCGCGTGGCGGGCGCAGTTGTGCAGGGCTTCCTGGACAACGCGGTAGATACAGGTTTTGAGATCGTCGGGAAGCTCGCCCGCGCCGTCGTCGGCCCGCACATTCACTCGCAGGCCGGTGCGCTTCGAAACCTCGCGAGCCTGCCATTCAAGCGCGGGGACCAAGCCGAAATCGTCCAGCATGGACGGCCTTAAAAGCAGCGTCATGTTGCGGATCACGTTGACGCTGGCTTCCGCCAGCTTCTTAATCGAATCAACGTGCTTCCGCACCTCCGCCGAGCCGGGCGGAACATGCGCGGCCGCGTTACCGGCCTCCATCAACAATGCGGAGAGCGATTGACCGACCTCATCGTGCAGTTCGCGGGAGATCGTCCTGCGTTCCTCTTCCTGCGCAGACAAAAGCCGCGCGGAAAGCTCCTGAAGTTCGCGCCGCGTGCGAGCGCCCTCTTGATAGCGCGCGTCGAGCTCCCTTTCGAGCCGCAAGGTCCGGCGCGCGGTGAAAACGGCCAGCGCCACGCCTACTAAAATCGTGGCGGCGAGCATCAGAATCAGCCCGATGCGAAGCCGGTTGAAGCTCTGATTCAGTTTGGCGTCGCTCGCCGCCATCTGCCGTGCGTTCATGGCGTCGATGGTATCCACCATGTCGAGCGTCACACCGCGGCGTTGCACTACCTCGCGGTTCAAATAATTACCGCCCAGATTGCGGCGGTCCCGTTCGGGGATGGTGGCCAGAAAATCGAGCAGCCTCCAGTAATCCTGAACCTCAGATCGGAGATTCGCTAACTGGAGAGTGTCGGCCGGGTCCAGAACGCTGCTGCATTCGGCGAGAGCCTGGTCGGTGCTTCGGCGCACGTCATTCCACTGCTGCAATTGGGCGCCCGCATCGCGCGCATTGGCGGCGAGCAGATAGGCGCGCATGGTGATCGCGGACTGATAAATTCCGGCGCGAACGCGGTCAAGGGCGGTGGTGCGGCGAAGGTAAAGATCGCGCTCGCGCGCGTCCGTGGCGCGGACCTGCCTTAGTACCAGCAAAGCGTCGACGCCCGCGACCAGCATCAAAAGCAGGAGCCCCCCGAATCCCACCAGCAGCAGCCGGCGCCCGCTTACTTCAGGGTTCATCTCTGCTTCTAAGTCTAACTCCCGATGGACTGTAGGGAATACCGTCTTAAGGGGATTGCAAACCAGGAGCCCACCGGGTTTTACTAGAACAGGAAAAACAAAAAAGATTCCCCAGACATCAATTAACAACAGAGGAGAGATACATGAAATTTTTATTGGTCGGTGTGAGCGGATTAGCTTTGTTCATGGCGGGTTGCTCAAAGAAAGCCCCCGTCGCGTCTACCCCTAAGGCTCCGGATACCACTCCCGTTGCTGCTGCACCGGCTCCTACCCGCGCTCCTGCCCGGGCGAACAACACTCCGGCGCAGAATCGCGCTCCGCAGCAGGTCGCTGCGAGGCCCCAGAACCGGACCACGCCGCCTGAGGTTATAGCGACGCTGAATAGTCGCCTGGCGAAGCTCGAAGACGCCTTGTTCGATTTCGACAAGAGCACGATCCGCCCGGACGCGGGCACGGCTCTTAAGGATGACGTGGGCGTTATCCGCGATATTCTCGCCGCCTACCCCAGCCAGAAGTTGTTGATCGAAGGACACGCCGATGAGCGGGGTTCCGAGGAATACAATCTCGCGCTGGGCGACCGCCGTGCGCAATCCGTGAAGGATTTCCTGACATCTCAAGGCATTCCGGCCAATCAGCTCACCTTGATCAGCTACGGCAAGGAACGCCCGGTTTGCACCGACGAAACCGAAGCGTGCTGGCAGCGCAATCGCCGCGCCCACGTGACCGCCGCGCAGTAGCGTAAAAGTTCCCTCCTACACAGAGCACCAATCAGGCCTCCGCAGTTCCGCTCAAAAGGCGGGAAGGCGGGGGCCTATTTTTTTCGAAAGCGCAGCCCTTTTGTCGCTGCGCTGAAGACCGCTTACGATACACTGTTTCAAGCCGCGAGTGGTGCATCCGCGGCGGAGGACTCGGGATGCAATGGTTTTATCTGGTGCAAGGCCAGCGGCAGGGGCCGGTTGACGACGCGGCTCTGGAATCGCTGGTTCGCCAAGGTGTGGTTCGCGACGATACTTACGTTTGGCGGGATGGTCTAGCGGAGTGGCAGACATACGGTGCGGTAAAACCCAAGCCGGCTACGACACCGGCTCCTGTGAGTCCTCCGCAAGCCGTCGCGCCGGTCGCTCCCGCGCCCGAGGCCACTCCAACTCCCGGACCTACCTCGGCATCCGGATTTGGCGCCCCATCGCCCGCGCGTCCGGAACGCCCCTCCGACAGCCCTACGGCTTCAACGTTCGGGGCGACCGGAGCGTTCGGAGCGTCGCCTGGCGGGGCGTCGCATGGCGCTGCATCCGGACAGGCTCGTCCCTATTCGCCCTCCCCGGCTGCGGCCCCAGTTCAGCGGCAAAGCCCCGCGGCCGGCGCAAAGAGCTCCGGGGCGTTCTTCTTCTATCCCGTCTTAGACGCCTTGAGCGACGGCAGCGTCATCCGGAAGTGGGTTGTCATCGGATTGAAGATCGCCGCCATTGTGGAAATCCTGGCGGGCTTGCTGGTGGCGGTCACGATCTTGACGGCAGCAGGACGGGGATCGGCCGCCGGTCTGCTGGGAGGCATCATCGCCGCTGTGTTGATCCTGGTTACATCGCTGTGCGTGGCGCAAATCCTTTGGTACCGCTCGGGCTCGGTCGCGGCTTTGGGGCAATCGCGATACAACGTGATCCCGATCTTCTCGGTGCTAAGCCGGGGGTTCGGCGAAGCGGCAGCGGCCGGGTTGGCGGGACTAGGCATCGCCTCATGCCTGCTGCTATGGCTAACCCCGGCCGGGGATATCGCACCGATTGGCGGCATCCCGTTTGTTTCCGGGTTGGCCTACCAAGGCGGCGGATTCATCGCGGGGCTTGTTCTCCTCGTGTACATGGTCGGATCGGGTTTCGGGGCGCTGATCGTGGGTTATTTATGGGCCGAGTGCATCATGCTGCTGGTGGATATCGAGCAGAACACACGAGACAAGAGATAAAAGATGAGCGCAAAGTACTAAGGCAAATGAAACCTTTGAGGTTTGCGAACCCGCATCGAATATGGTGAAGTGGAATCGATGAACCACCGGAAATGGCTGGTTTTAATACCAATAGTTCTGCTTGCGCTGACCGCGTGCACGCGCGATCCAAAAGTTCGGGCGCAGCGCTATATAAATAACGGCAACAAGTTCTTCGACAAGGGAGATTTCAAAGGCGCGTCGATCATGTACCGCGGCGCGCTCAAGGAAGACCGGCGCTCCGGAGAGGCCTGGTATCGGCTAGCGCTGACCGACCTGAAGCTTTACGCGTACGGAGATGCATTCAAAGCGCTTCTAAACACCGTCGATCTTCAGCCGAATAACATTGACGCCAAGGCGAAG
>JASHRP010000383.1 GCA_030037375.1 Bryobacteraceae bacterium
CGCGATTGGGAATCGAAGCGGGCGATCGCGTCGCGTACTTAAGCTTCAATAACAACGAACTGCTGGAAGGCTACTACGGCGTGGTGCAGGCTCGCGCGGTGGTGATGCCGCTAAACGTGCGGCTGGCGGAAGGCGAGCTTACCGCGATCCTCAAACACGCCGAACCGAAGATGCTGATCTTCGAAGGCGATTTCGCCGCAATGGCCGAGCGGCTGCGAGCGGCGGTTCCGGAAGTGAAGTATTGGGTTGCGATCGGAGAGAAGACCGGCGCGGCGGACGTGACATACGAGGAGATCCTGGCGCAGGGCAGAGCGGAGCGCGCGGATATTCTCTCATACGACGAATCGGCGATCGCCGAATTGTTTTACACCAGCGGAAGCACGGGGACGCCGAAGGGCGCGACGCTTTCGCATCGGACGATTTACTTGCATGGGTTGGAAGTCGCGTTGCACTGCCATCGCGATGAGCCGACGGTGGATCTGCACACGATTCCGCTATTTCACGCGAATGGATGGGGACGGCCGCAATCGTGCCTGGCGCTGGGCAGCAAACAGGTGATGGTGCGGCGGTTCGAACCGGTGGCGGTGTTCCGGCTGATTCAGGAGCATCGGGCGACGGACATGACGCTGGTTCCGACGATGGCGAACGCGCTGCTGAACTCGACGGATCGGACGAACTACGATCTTTCGAGCCTCAAGCGAGTAACGACGGGAGGCGCGGCGAGCTCGCCCGCGCTGGTCGAGCGGTGGGAGGCGACGTTTCCGGGATGCGAGTGCATCGCGGGGTATGGAATGACGGAGACATCACCGGTGGTGACGCTGGCGCTGAACGAGAGTGCGGTGTACGGCTCGGATGCGGAGCGGCGGCGCAGGCAATCGATGACGGGATGGCCGATCGTGAGCACGGAGGTTCGCGTGGTGGACGTCGAGATGCGGGACGTGCCGCGCGACGGCGTGACGATGGGCGAGATTGTGGTGCGGGGCGATCAGGTGATGGACGGGTATTTTCGAGATCCGGAGGGGACTCGGGCGGCGATGACCGGGGCGTGGCTGCACACCGGCGACATGGCGGTGTGGGACGCCGAAGGCTGCATCAACATCACGGACAGGAAGAAGGAGATTATCATTTCGGGCGGCGAGAACATTTCATCGATCGAAGTAGAGTCGGCAATCGGGGCGCATCCGGCAGTAGCGGAGTGCGCGGTGGTCGCGGCGCCGAATGAGAAATGGGGCGAAGTTCCGGCGGCGATCGTGGTGCGGAAGGCGGGGCAGGAATTGGATGAGGCGGCGTTGTTGGAATTCTTGGAGCCGCGGTTGGGCCGGTTCAAACTGCCGAGAATTTTCGAATTCCGCGAAGACGCGCTCCCGAAGACCGGGACGGGCAAGATTCGAAAAATGGCGCTGAAGGAGAGATTTTGGCTCGGCAAGGATAAGCGGGTGCAGGGGTGATGTTCTCGGTTCGGCTGGAGCCGGAGCCGGAAGGTTTCGATCGGCTGGTGGCGGAGTTGTGGGAGCGCGGAACGTCGGGAATTACAGAAGGTCACGGGTACGTGATCGCGTTCTTCGAGGATGAAGCGGACGCGCGCGAGTTCGGCGAGCCGGAGACGGTTCCCGACGTGGATTGGGTGCGCGAGACGGAGGAGGCGTGGCCGCCGATCGAGGCCGGCGAGAAGTTTTTTGTGGCCGCGCCATGGCGCACGGAGCCGACGCCTCCGGGGCGATTCCGGCTGGAGATCAATCCGGGTTTGCAATGCGGAACGGGGCAGCATCCGTGCACCAGACTGTGCCTGGAGGCGATGGAACGGGTGGTCCGGCCGGGGGATTCGGTGCTGGATGTGGGAAGCGGGTCCGGGATTTTGTCGATCGCGGCGAAGCTGCTGGGAGCGGGGCTGGTGGTGGCGTGCGACATAGATCCCGAGGCGGAGAAGCCGGTCCCGTTTTTCGTGGGTAGCGTGGATGCTGTGCGGAGCGGCGCGTTCGACGTGGTGGTGGCGAATATAAGTGAGGATGTGGTCGGGGAGATGCGGCCGGAGTTCGAGAGAGTCGCGAGGACGGCGATTTTGTCGGGGTTTCAAGATGAAAGGGGCGAGTGGGCGTGCGTAGTATTGGCCGTTAATGAACCTGAATGAACCGCGATTCGCACGTGGCGAGGCTCACCGTGGCGGGCGCCTGACGCCTTGTTATCCGTTGGCCGTTACTTGGTTTGCCCGTTTGGAAGTTTCACCGGAAGGTTCTTGCTCTGCCCCACCGGTTTGTTGCCTTCGTACACGACGATCTTAGTCGCACGAATTGTTCCGTTTTTCTGCTCGATCCCGATAACCTGAACGCCCCGCAATTGTTTCAAATCTTCAGGCTTGCTGGCCTCGAAAGTAGTGGCACGATCGAAGTCCACCGTCTTGTATTCCTGCTTGTAGGAGGACTGCGGATCGGCTCCGGGGTTGGTGAAGACGTGAAACTCGTTGCCCAAAACCGCAGTGATCTCCCCATAGAAATTTACGAGGTCGGCAGGCGCTTGTTGCCCCAGGGTAATTGCGGCGATTAGAGCAGCGGCCAGGAATAGCTTCGGGCGGGCTGATTTGAACATGCCCGATTCTAAGGATTCGTATCTCGAAAGTCCAGGGGTTCAACGGAGCCGGACGAGAGGACGTGCATAGCGCCGGCGAGGTTGGGCGTTCAGATCGTACGTACGATGCTCGCGCGACAATACGTACATGGCGAAGCTGACACTGAGTGTGGACGATCAGGTGGTTTCTTCCGCGAAGCGGTATGCGAAGCAGCGCGGCCTGTCAGTGTCTGAAATGGTCGGGGCTTACCTGTCCGAGGTGACTAACGCGACCTCCATTTCTGAACGTCATACCCCGATTCTGCGTTCGGTCCGCGGCTCTTTGAAGAAAGCGGATCTCAAGGAGTACAGGAAGCATTTGGCGATTAAGCACCGATGAAACGAGCACTTTTTGACGTCAACGTTGTCCTCGACGTTCTGTTGGACCGGAGACCTCATGCAGAAGCAAGTTCAGCGGCCTGGGCAGAACGACGATCCACTATCTGATCCGAAAAGAAACCGGGCAACTGTCCTGTACTGATTTTGAAGATGCGGTGACGGCCGCGGCCGCACGCCACGCGCATTGTGATTACATCGTCACGAGAGATCCGAAAGGGTTTCGTGGGTCCCCGATGCGTACACTCACCCCCGAAGCGACGGCGCCTCTTCTTATTGGCCGCGAATAAACGCGAATAAAAAGTTCAGGCTGTTCTTGCGGTGACGGCGCCGAAACGGCGGTCGCGGGCATGGAATTCGGCGACAGCTTGGGCGAGATCCTTCGCGGTGAAGTCGGGCCACATGCGAGGGGTGAAGACGAACTCGGCGTAGGCGCATTCCCAGAGGAGGAAATCGCTGAGGCGCTGCTCGCCGCTGGTGCGGATGAGAAGATCGACGTCGGGGCCGATGAGCGCGGAGAGGCTCTCTTCGGTGACTTCGCCGGAAATACGCCGGGCGGCGTCGAGAATGGATTTGCGTGAGGAGTAGTCGAGCGCGAGGCGCAGGACCAGACGGGTTCCGGCCGCAGTCTTGCGCTCCGATTCTTCGAGCAAGGCAACGAGGCGCGGAGGAAGTCGGTCGCGGCGGCCGATGGCCTGGAGGCGTACTCCGTTGGCGATGCAGCGCGCCGTTTCCTCGGTGAGGTAGCGGCCGAGGAGCTTCATGAGCGCGGAGACCTCGCGCGCCGGACGGCTCCAGTTGCCTTCGGAAAAGGCGTAGAGCGTAAGCGTGGAAATGCCGAGATCCGGCGCAGCTTCGACGGCGCGGCGGACGGCGGCGGCTCCGGCGCGATGTCCGGCGGCGCGAGGGAGCCCGCGGCGGCTGGCCCAGCGGCCGTTCCCGTCCATAATGATGGCGGCGTGAATCGAAGAGGCGCTCATTACTTCCGCAGCCGGCATTACTTCTTAATAGCCTGAATCATTTCTTCATGGCCTGGATGAGGGCTTCCATATGATTCAGGTATTTCTCGAGAGCTTTGCGGCCGGTATCGGTGAGCGCGTATTCAGTCTTGGGCATGCGGCCTTCGAAGCTTTTGGTGCAGGCGACGTAGCCCGCTTCTTCCAGCTTGCGGGCGTGTACGCTCAAGTTGCCGTCGGTGGTGCGCAGGAGTTTCTTGAGATCGTTGAAGGTAAGCGAAGTGTTCGCGGCGAGCGCGCTCACGATGCCCAGGCGCATGCGCTCATGAATGAGCCGGTCGAGATTCGCGGCCGTCGGCGCCGCTTCCGGGGCAGTCCTTTGCCGCGGGCTTTTTGCTAACAATGCGTTCTTAGCCGCCATACTTCGTCGCAATGATTGCTCCAAATACGATGTGTAGCGCGCCGAAGCCCAAACCGAGCCAGAAATCTCCCCAAGCCGCGGGCGTAAACAGAGCCGTCGCGCCAGCGCCCAGGAAGCACGCGCCCATCACGGGGACGACGGGAGCGGAAAAAGCTCCTCCGGCGATGACGCCCGCGCCATAAAGCATGAGCCAGACGGCGGGGACGGCACTCCATGCGCCCAATCTCCACAGAGCAACCGTGAGCAGAGCGCCGGCGATGAGCGGAGGAACGAAGCTGAAGACGAATTTGCGGGCGGGCGCATTCCACAAGGGCAGTCCGGCTGCGCGGGCTTTACGGGCCATCGCGACGATGCCAGCCAAAACGGCGACCGCGCCTTCGATCAGCCACCATGCCAACCACGCTTCGCGCGAAGGGGCGTGAGAAGCGAGACCAGCGGCGGCGAGAGCGGTCGCGCCCATGGCGACGCCGCCCCAGCCGGGAACGGCGGTGAAGGAACCGGCACGCTCCATGGTTTCGCGGATGTAGCGAAGATTATCGAGCGCGTGGGCGTGGATGGCGACAGGCGGATCCGGGCGCTTGCGGATGGGTTCGACGTGAGCCATCTATAGTAGGGTAAGAGAGTCGGGCCGCCTCTGTCAAGTACTTTTCATCAAAAAGTAGACTGCGGCCTTGGCGCGGTTGGTAACATAAACAATATAGATGCAACGGCTGTTGTCTGAGCTCGCCGTGGGCGAGAAGGACTATAAGCTCGCGCGGGCCATCGACCCGGCGCGGCTGCCGGCCCACATCGCCATCATCATGGACGGTAACGGGCGGTGGGCGAAAAATCGGCATCTGCCTCGCGTTTCCGGCCACAGGGCGGGAGTGACGTCGGTGCGGACGACGGTCACAACCTGCGCGCAATTGGATCTGGAAGCGCTGACGCTATATGCGTTCTCGGTCGAGAACTGGAAGCGGCCGAAAAGCGAAGTCGAAACGCTGTGGCGCTTGCTGCGGGTGTACCTGCGGGCGGAACTGCCTACGATGATGAAGCACGGCATTCGCTTCGCGGCGATCGGACGGCTGGATGCGTTGCCGCCGATCGTGCGAGCGGAGCTGGATGACGTGATCCAGAAGACCCAAAAAAATCACGGTCTGCGGCTGAACCTGGCGATCAACTACGGCGGGCGCGCGGAGATCGTGGATGCGGTGAAGGCGCTGACGGAAGAGGCCCGGCTGGGGTCCGTGGAGATCGACGAAGCGGCGATTTCGGCGCGACTTTATACGGCAGGCCTGCCCGATCCCGATCTGCTGATTCGCACTTCCGGCGAGATGCGGGTGAGCAATTTTCTGCTGTGGCAGATTGCTTACGCGGAGCTGTACGTCACTCACACGCTGTGGCCGGATTTCACGCGAACGGAGTTGCTGGAAGCAATCCTCGATTATCAGCGGCGCGACCGCAGGTTCGGAGGATTGGAGCCGGCGAGCGTTCGGGCTCGATGAAGCGCGTCGCCACGGCGCTGATCCTGGTTCCGGTTGCGGTTTGGCTGGCGCTATTCGCGCCTGCGTGGGCGTTCGCGGCGGCGCTGGCACTCGTTGGGCTGCTGGCGTTTCACGAATTCGATCAAATTGCGGCCGCGCAAGGCGTACCGAAGGCCGGAGCGCCGGGGATGGCGGCGGGCCTGGCGCTGCTGTTCGCTCCGCAGTTTCCGATGGCGGTGATGCTCGCGCTGGCGGCGATGGCACTGGCGCTGCGGGTGCGCGATCTTGCGACGGCGCTGCCCAGCGCAGCCGTGTTGCTGCTGGGCGTGATCTATATCTTCGGGTCGTGGCGATGCGCGATTGAGCTGCGGCTAATCAATCCCCATTGGCTGATGATCGCGCTGCTGGTGAGCTGGGTTGGGGACACGGCGGCGCTGTACGCGGGCAAGGCGTTCGGGAAACATAAGATGGCTCCGCACGTGAGTCCGGGGAAGACGTGGGAGGGCGCGATTGGGTCGGTGGTGGGCGCGGCGATCGCGGTGGTGGTGTATGCGCACTTTCTGATTCCGGAGGAGCCGCTGTGGTCCGTGCTGGCGATTGCGATTTTGGCGAATGCCGCGGGGCAAGCGGGCGATCTGTGCGAATCGGCATTCAAGCGCGGCGCTGGATTAAAGGATAGCGGCGCGATGCTGCCGGGGCACGGAGGATGGCTGGACCGGATCGATGCGTCGCTATTCAGCGTGCCGGTGGTGTATGCGGCGCGTTTGTTTATCATGAGCCATGTCCAAATTTAAAGCTCTGCTGGCGACACAGCAGGATGGGAAGTTCGCGGCGCGGATCGAGCAGATTTCGCAAGACGATCTGCCGGCCGGCGAAGTGCTGGTTCGAGTGCGATACTCCAGCCTCAACTACAAAGACGGCCTGGCGGTGAGCGGAAAGCCCGGAGTGATTCGAAAATTCCCGATGGTTCCTGGGATTGACTTCGCGGGCGAAGTGGAGGAGTCGGGGAGCGCGGAGTTCAAACCCGGCGATCGCCTCGTGTTGACCGGAGCGGGCGCGGGCGAGACGGCGTGGGGAGGGTATGCGGAGTTCGCGAGATGGAATGCGAACGACTTGATCCGGTTGCCAGAAGGGATCTCGCTGAAGCAATCGATGGGGATCGGCACGGCGGGTTTCACGGCGATGCAGTGCGCGCTGGCTCTGGAGAAACATCACGCGCAGAAGGATCGCGAGATCCTGGTGACCGGCGCGGCGGGCGGAGTGGGGAGCGTGGCGGTGGCGATTTTGGCGAAGCTCGGGTATCGGGTCGCGGCTTCGACGGGGCGGGCGGAGTTGGGGGATTATTTGCGATCGCTGGGCGCGCCGGAGATCGTGCCGCGAGAATCTCTTACGGCAGAATCCTCACGGGGTTTGGAACGGGAACGATGGGGCGGCGCGGTGGATACGGTCGGAGGGATGACGCTCGCCGGGATTTTGCCCTACATGGCGAACAATGCGAGCGTCGCCGCGTGCGGGCTCGCGGGCGGGGCGGCGTTCAAGGCCACGGTGCTGCCGTTCATCTTGCGTGGGGTGAATTTGCTGGGAATTAACTCCGTGAGGGTCACGCGAGAAGAGCGGCGCGAAGTATGGACGAGGCTGGAGCGGGATTTGCCGCTGGACAAGCTGGATTCGATGATCGAGGTTGCGCCGTTGGAGCAGGTGTTTGAGTTGGGAGAGAAGATTCTTAAAGGGCAGGTTCGCGGGCGCGTCGTGATCGAGATCAGGTAACGCTTACTTCTGTTGATGGACCAATTCCTGCTGGTCCATTACTTGGAGGAACGAGAGCGCTTCGGGATCGTTAGGGCGAAGCTTGAGCACTTCGGTGAAGTCGCGGCGGGCTTGCTCGCGATTTAGCTGAAAGAGCAAGTGATACATGCCGGCGCGCAGATGGGCTCCGGGGTCGAGCGGGCGCAGACGGGCGACGCGCTCCGTGATTTCGACGGCCTCATCGAACATGCCGAGTTGATGATACTCCGCGGCGAGAAAATCGAGGCGGGAAGTGTCATTCGGATTCTCGGCGAGCTCTTCCTTGAGGATCCCGATGTACCACTGGTTTCGCTGCGCGCGAGATTCGGGCGTAGAGGCGAATTCGTGTTCGATGCGAATGGCCGTCGGGATAAGACGGCCTCCGCCGGCGAGAATCGAATCGTCGATGGTTTCGTGAACGCGGCCACGGTAGCGGTAATCGGGCCGGTTGGGGAACAAGCGGACGACATGATCCTGAGTGGGTTTATCCGAAGCGCCGTGATTGCTCCGTTGGAAATAATAGCCGGCGTTCGCGGCTGATGAGGCGAGTTCGCGGATTAACGGAATGCCTGCGGGATCGAGGACTTCGTCGGCGTCGAGAGTGAGAATCCAGCGGCCGGTGGCGAGGGCCAGAGCATGATTGCGGGCAGCGGCGAAATCGACGCGAGAGAAATCGGTTGAGGAGAGCTTCGCGTTGTGGGCCGCGGCGATTTGGGGCGTCGAGTCGGTTGAGCCGGTATCCACGATCACGAATTCGCCGGCGAGTTCACGGACTGAGGCAAGACAGCGCGGCAGGGTGCGCGCCTCATTCTTGACGATCATGCAAAGAGTGATTGCGGGATTCTGCATATAAAGGCTTGAAGGCAGTAAATCGGCGGGATTGCCAAGGTTCTACAGGGCGGGGTTCTACAGGGTGTGGTCCTTCAGCGCGGCGAGCGCGGCATGGTACCCGCACATACCGTGTACTCCCGCGCCGGGTGGCGTGGAGGCTGAACAGAGATACAGGTTTTTGTTCGGAGTCCGATAGAGATCGCGCGTGGGCCGAAGGAACAGTTGGCGGATATCTTGCGCGCCGCCGGTGATGTCGCCGCCGATGAGGTTGGCGTTGTGAAGCTCGAGATCGGCTGGGCCCCACGCATTGCGAGCCAAGATTTTCGAGCGGAATCCCGGCGCGAAACGCTCAATCTGCGCTTCGATGCGATCCGACATGTTTTCCGTACTGCCGTTGGGCACGTGACAATAAGCCCACACAGTGTGCTGGCCTGCGGGGGCGCGCGAGGAATCGAATAAACTGGCTTGGACGAGGATGATGAAGGGTTGGTTGCTCACACGGCCCTCCCAGGCATCTCGCTCGGATTCGGCCATCTCTTCGATGGTTCCTCCGATGTGGACGGTCGCGGCCTGGGCGCACTCAGGCGCGGCCCAGGGGATTGGGCCGTTCAGCGCAAAATCCATCTTGAAGACGCCGGGACCGTAGCGATATCGCTCGAGCTTGCGGCAGTAACTTTCGGGCAGACGATTCGCAGCGATTCGCAGGAGCTGGCGAGGAGTGATGTCGCCGAGGATCATCGAAGCGTCTTTCAGATCATCAATGGAAGTTACGGGAGTGTTGGCTAGAATCTTGCCGCCGAGAGATTCGAAATAAGAGGCGAGAGCGTTCGCGATCTTCTGCGAGCCTCCGCGCGGTATGGGCCAGCCGACGGCGTGCGCGGAGATTGCGATGACCCATCCGAATACGCCAGAGCCGACGGCATTGAACGGAAGAATGGAGTGGCCGGCCATGCCAGCGAACATGGCTCGCGCTTCGGGCTCGCGGAAGAGGGTTCGGGCAGCGGCTGTGGCGGGTAATGGCGCGAGCACGCCGAACCGCGCGAGCGTTAGCGGATGCTTCGGCCAGCGCATTGGCGCGAGGATGTCGGTGGTCAAGTTGCCCCAGTCTTTCACAAGAGGTCCGATGGCTCGGCGGTATTGTGCGCCGTCGCGGCCGAGCCGCTCGGCGGTGCGATCGAGCGAGCGTTCGACCAGAACCGCGCGGCCCCCATCGAGCGGATGGGCTGCGGGCGCGGGAGGATGAATCCATTCGAGCCCGTGCTCGGCGAGCGGGAACGAAGTGAACGCAGGCGATTCGACGGCGAGCGGAGGCACCGCGGCGCAGATATCGTGAACGAAGCCTGGGAGCGTTAGCTCGGCCGAGCGAGTTGCGCCACCGATGGTGGGCTGCGCTTCGAGAACGGTGGTGGGGACGCCGGCGCGCGCGAGCATGATAGCGGCGGTGAGTCCGTTGGGACCGGAGCCAATGACATAGGCAGAGGGCACCTACAGCCAACCTCTAGATTCGAGCAGGTTCCGAAACCCGGTTGACTGGAGCGAGACTGCGGGGAAATAGGGACCCACGAGTTGGCGATTCCACCACAAGCCGGTCTGTTTCTTTTCTTCGGGGGTGGTGAAGTGGTACTCGTACAGCTCGGCGCGAATGTAACGTGGCGGGGCGTTGGGAAAGGGATTGGTCCTCAGCAATGCGAGCGTATCGGCGTCGCCTTGCAGAAGCTTGGCGAGAAAATGGACGAACCAGGCTTGCTGGCGATAATTCGAGAGGGCCGCGAACCACATGAGCCAATCGAGACGCAGATGATACGGCGCGATCTGCGGCGGAGCGCGGGTGGGATCGCCGGGCTTGCCTTTGAACTCGTACTCGCGCCACTTGGTGGAGGGCGAGAGGACGGCCTCGTCGGTGCCTTCGACGATGACCTCATAACGCGGGCGAGTGATGCTGCCGAACGCTCCGTAGGTTCCGACGAGATGGATTGAGTTGAAGCTCCGGTTCATCACCTGGCCGGGCGAGATCATGTTGCGGATGGGATCGATGCTCAAATATGCGACCAGCAGTCCAACTCCAACGATGGCGTACTTGAAAACCATGTACGGGTCGCGAAGCACCGTTTGCCGCGCGGGAATCAAGAACGCAAAGATACGATCTTCCAGTGTAGTGAGCGCCAGCACCATGGTCAGGAAATTGAGCCAGGAAAGATTCCCGCTGATCATGATGAATCCCTGGAAGACGATGGTGATGAGGCCGGCGATAGAGGCGACGGGCTGCGGGAGGAAATAGGCGAAGGGGACGATGAGCTCGGCGAAGTGATTGAAGCCGACGCCGGCGCGATGAATCCACTGCGGCGCCCAATGGAAATACCAGCTCAGCGGGTTGGGGATGGGCTGGGTTTCGTAGTAGTAATCGAGGCAGGTGAAGTCGCGCCAGCAGGAATCGCCGCGGAGCTTGATCAATCCCGCGCCGAACATGACGCGGAACAGCAGCCAGCGCAGCATCCACACGCTGATTTTGGGAACCGCGACATCGGCCGAGCCGAGGAAGATGGCGAAGAATCCGGCTTCGAGGAGGATCGATTCCCAGCCGAAGGCGTAGAAGGTTTGGCCCGCGTTGACGAACGACATGTACAGCGCCCACAGGGCGGTCCAGATGAGGATCGAGACCCATGCGCCGTAGCGCTCAGAGAATCCGAGGAGCGCGAACGTCGCGAGGGCGATGCCGAGCCACGCCACTGCCGTGAACGCCGAATCCTTCGGGAAGAAATGGAATAGAGTGGGCGATTCGCTGAAGGAGGTTCGCTGGAGATACTCCGAGGCGGGCAAGAGTCCTTTTTCGCCGAGCAGCGGGCGGAATTGGTTCAGCGCGACGAGGAAGCCGATGAGATAGACCAGGGCAAGGCCGCGCTGGAATGCGGCGCGGCTGAGCAGGTAGCCGGAGAAAGTGAAGCTAGAGAGGGCCGGCAATGGGGGCTCGCCTGAACATTATTATGGCGGTAAGGGATGGGGCGGCGACACCGGATCAAAATCCGATCCGCCACGGTCAGCACTCGTTAGCGGAGTCGCTCACACCGCGCCAGCGAGACCGGCACGATGCTCCTGGATGGCCATAGAAGTCGGGTGGTGGCCACCAGTCTCTGCGGCGCGTTACGCGTGCTGCTGTCATAGGCCCGTCATCGGGGTGTTGGCCCTAACCTGCTCTCGATTGGCCTCAGGAGCCTGTCCTCGAACTCGGCGCTCATAACCGTATCAGGCTTAAGCTGTGTGACGACCTTTTCGGCGAGTTCGGTCTTGCCGTATGAGATGCCGTTTCGCGAGACCCTGTCCCCGTCGATAACAATCTCCCGGCCGCCCGGAAATATACGATCAAGGACCATTGGCGGATAGTAGTACTCGATCCCGTTCTTCGGCCACACCACGATGTTTTCGCTGGGGACTCCCATCCCTGTTATCTGTTCGGCGAGCCCTTTCGAGTGCACCGAGTCAAGGACGACAAAGATTCGATCACGGTAAGGACTCCTTTGGATGTCCGTCAACAGGCCCTTCGCGATGTTCAAAACCTCTTTTATCCGTCCATCGGAATTCGCAGGGATGACGCTAAATTGGGAATTTGGATAGCGTAGCGCGAGAACCCGTTCAATAAACAGATGATCACACTTGCCTTCGACAAGCACGATTGAGCACGGGAGGTATAACGTCTCAAATCGGTTTCCGAGCAAAAAGAAGTGGATTCGGTTGAACTCTGCTTGATCCTCAACCCGCTGAAGCGTGATCTCGTCACCTTGCTTCTCTACGCGGAAGTTATTGGTAATGTTCTGCCGGTCCAGGAATATCGTCGAGTGTGTCGCCAGGATTAGAGTCTTGATGTGCGGAAAATAGGTCGAGCGATGAGTGCGGTCGAACAAGAAGTCAGCCAGCACGCCCTGCGCCTCCGGACTAATGCCCAGCTCCGGCTCATCTATCAAGAAGGTGTCGTAATCTGCATCCAAGAGACTCGTCACGAGAGTAGTTACGAGCCGGAAACCAGAGCTCGTGAACGATATATTGTGCCCGCCGCATGAAATATACCTTTGCGACATCGAGTTGTTCTCAACCGTGAAGCGGATCTCGAGCTCGGTCCCGAGGAGAAGCCTGACGATCTCGCTGAGCCGAGAACGCTGAGTATCGGAGAGTTCCGCGATGGCCTGTTGTAGATTTACCGGCGAATTATCAATATTCTGGTCCTGCCGATTCCACTGATTCGAAAACTGTTGCCATTTGTCGTTTTTGCGGTTCCTGTTGGGCGTGTAGTACCCAAGGACGTTGAAGTTTTGGTATCGAGCAGGGCCTAAGTACGACGCGCTCGATCCCCACTGCTGCGTCAGTGTCTTCAGCAAAAATGACTTGCCGCAGTTGTTGCGCCCGACTAAGACCGAGTAGTCGGACTCCCGAAGAGCCTGCGCCATTCGCACTGAACCGTCCGCGATTCTGGTTCCGGGCTTCTGGTCGTATTGGTACATGCGTTACTGTACGGATTTTACCAGTGTCCGCTCGGCTTTCGTGACATATTCGGGCGTCTTGAGCCCGCTACATGGCTGAGTCGGCACTGGTAGTGTATACGGCACTGCACTCGGGTGTGGCTGGGGTCCGCGGCGGACTCGGCCCTGCCTGAGCGTCGTTTGGAGTGGTCCGTTGGATGAGCCCGGGCCATCACAGCTACCCGTTTTCGACGCGTTCCTTTATATCCTCGTACGCCAATTCGATGAGCCT
>JASHRP010000384.1 GCA_030037375.1 Bryobacteraceae bacterium
ATGGGACATCTACGATATCTCGCCGTTCTACACGGATGGCATCTCGGGCGATGGAATGAAGCTGGCGGTGATCGGCCAGGCGGACGTCAATCTCTCCGACATCGCCGCCTACCAATCCGACGTCGGGCTGACCGCGAACCTTCCGGTGAAGCTGCTGGTTCCAGGCATCACCACGCCCGGGATCTCCGACGATTCCAACGAATCCGATCTTGACCTGGAACTCACGGGCGCGATTGCCCCGAACGCCGAGATTCTTTTCGTCTACTCGAACACCGTTCAAAACTCCGTGACCTACGCGATCGATCAAGCCGCTGCGCCGGTAATCAGCTATAGCTACGCAGGATGCGAGTTCGGCTCCACCGGCAACGTCGCTAGCCTTTATCAGCAGTTGGCGCAACAGGCGAACGCGGAAGGGATCACATGGCTCGCCGCATCGGGCGATAGCGGCGCGGCCGGTTGCGACGCGGGAGCGAAGATCGCGACCAACGGGCTTTCGACGATGCTTCCGGCGAGCGTGCCGGAAATTACCGGAGTCGGCGGGACGGAGTTCAATGAAGGGAGCAGCAACTACTGGGGCCCGTCGAACTTGACCGCGCCGGGATACATCCCCGAGGTCGTGTGGAACGATACCAGCGAAGTGGGAATTTTGGCTGCGGGCGGAGGCGGAGCAAGCCTGTTCTTTCCTCGGCCCGCTTGGCAGACCGCGCCGGGAATGCCGGCCACGAATTCCGTTCCCGGCCGCTTGGTGCCGGACGTGGCATTTTCGGCGTCGGCTCAGCACGATCCTTACTTCGCGGTAGAGTCCGGCTTCGCGGGAGCTTTTGGCGGAACCTCGGCGTCTACTCCGGTATTTGCCGGAATCGTGCTGTTAATGGCCGAAGCGTCCGGATCGAACGGCCTGGGCAATATCAACCCAACTTTGTACCGGCTGGCCTCAAATTCTGCGAACGTATGCAGCTCCGCTGTCGTGACCTCGACCTGCGTCTTTCACGACATCATCGTGGGGAATAATCTCGTTCCGTGCGTCAGCGGAACAAACGGATGCAACGGCGGGTATCTTGGCTACGACGCCGCTCCCGGCTACGACATGGCGACCGGGCTGGGCAGCGTGGATGCGACGAATCTGGCGTTGGCGGCTGGGGCGCAGCCGTCGGGTCCGGCGATTTCTTCGGTGAGCACGGCTTACGGCAGCGCAGCCATCGCGGAGAACACGTTTATCGTGATCAAAGGTACGAACCTGGTTCCGGCGACGACCGCCGCAACTGGCGTGACATGGAGCAGCGCTCCGTCTTTCGCGTCCGGGCAGATGCCGACCGAGCTCAATGGCGTCAGCGTTACGGTCAACAACAAACCGGCATTCGTATACTTCTTTTGCAGCGCTGCGACCGATTCAAGCTGTGCGCAAGACCAGTTGAACGTTCTTACGCCCCTCGATAGCGCGACCGGTCCGGTTCAGGTTGTCGTGACCAGCGGGGGCGTTTCGAGCTCGCCTTTCACCGCGAGCATGCAAGCGGTCGCGCCATCTTTTCTCCTATTCAGCTCGGCAGGCTATATCGCGGCGACCCATGCCAATGGCGGCTTGGTCGGCCCTACGGGCCTCTATCCAGGTTATTCAACGCCCGCCAGCCGCGGCGAAGAAATCGCGCTCTACGCGGTTGGATTTGGACTGCCATCAAGCGCTCTGGCGAACGGATCGTCGTCGCAATCCGGATCGCTTCCGGTAATGCCCGTGTGCAACGTGGAAGGAATTGCGGCTTCGGTTGCCTATGCGGGCTTGATCAGCCCGGGCTTATATCAACTCAACCTGACGATTCCGCAATCGGCGACCGTGGGCAACGATTCGGTCAGTTGCACTTACGACGGATTCACCACGCCGGCGGGCGATTTGATCACAGTGCAATAGCGTTAGCGGAACGCGATTCCGCCGCGAAATACCCAGTAGTTCGTGGAGGGCGCGCCGGCCGAAAAAACCAAATCCCGCAACTCGACCCGGACGCCGACGCGATCAGTCAGCCAATAATTCAAGCCGAAGCCGAAATTGCCGCCGTTCGCGCCGGAGAAGAGCTCGAAGGCTCGGGTGTATCCGCCCGAGACGAAAGGATCGAATCGTCCGCTCGCGGCGTGACGGAGGAGATGAACGGACCCGTCCAGAGAGAAGAATCCGAAGCTGCTGTGCTTGGTTACGACGCCCAACTCGCCGCCGATTCCGACGGTTTGCGCCACGACAAATTCTCCGCCGCCGGCAAACTCGCCAATCGTGGAGCTCGCGCCCGAACCGACGCCGGCGGTGAGATAGCCGTTCGCGGATTGTCCCGCGGCGATGCCGGTGAGAAGAATGGGAATCAAGAGAAATTTGGATTGGCGCAGCATAGGTTACTCGGCTGAGATAAAGGTAACAGTTTCAGCGCGTCCGATACACGCGGACGAAAGGCCCTTGCGCGACCGGAGCGAGATTCGAATCCAGCCATGCAATCGAGGCCGCGAAATCGCTGTCTCGCGTCTCCTGAGAACCCTGGTCGCCGAACAGAACGACGTAGCTGGGGCGGGCACGCAAATCTTCGAGAACTTGCTTCAATCGGCCAAGCCCCGCGGATTCGCCGCCCTCCAGGCTGTAGATACGCTGCTGCTCTGTGCCGCTAAACGCCTTCGCGAAACCCACGGCAAACAGCCGATCGGGCGCCTGGTAATCGGTGAGGTCGACCAAGCGCCGCTGGGAGGAGATCCAAGAGTCGGCGTGCAACAAAGGGTCGCTCGCCAGTTCATCGAACCCGAAGCGATTGCGGGCGTCCTGCGCGGCGAAACGCATGCGAATGATGGTTGAGCCTTCCGGGATATCGCGGAGCGCGGAGGCGTAGGCCTTGACCGCTAGGCCGAGGTTGCGGCGGAGGAGCGCGGTAGAGATTAAGCTCGCGGCCATGAAACATGCGATGTACACGCTCAGGGGGATTCGTAAGGCGCGCAAGCGCATGCCGGAGAGGGCTGCCGGGCAGCCGAAAAGGAACACCGCCCACGCGAACCGGATTTTGCTTCCGCCGCCACCGAAGCCGATATCAGGAACAAAAAGATACGCGGCGAAGCACGCCGAGGCGGATACGGCCAGGGGGAAGCGAACGCTCGCCCATTCGCGCCTGCGCAGCGCGGCTAGGCCGGCGACCATGACGAAGAGCATCGCGGGGACCAGCAGCGCTTCTTCCGGCGCTCGTCCTCGCGCGGAGGCGAACGTGTGCATGGGAAACGAATCCCAGGCCGATCGTAGATCGGGCGCGGAAAGCGGAGCAGAGGAATAGCCCTTGGCGAAGAAGGCCAAAAGAATTACAGCCGGGGCCATCGCCGCCAGCAGTGGAGTTGCGCTTCGCCAATGGTTGTCTTCAAGAGCCCCGGGCCGGTGCCGCCAAGCTAATACGAGCACAGACGCCATGATCGCGAGCGCGGCCCCGATCACGTGAAGGAAGAAGAGGGCTGTTAGACCGGCGCTGAACGCCGCGGCTTGGCGCC
>JASHRP010000385.1 GCA_030037375.1 Bryobacteraceae bacterium
ACATTTTTCGATTTCGCATAGCGCAGGATCTCCGGCATATCGATCTGCGGAACGGTTTTGGTGATATCCGCAGGCGTGTTGCCCTCTCCCGGCGCGGCCCACCCTTCGTCGATCAGTGTGTACTCGAGCTTCGATTCCGCCGCGAAATCGATGTAGTGCTTCATGGTCGCCGTGTTCATGCCCGGCTTGAAATCGACGCCCTCCGCCTGCGTGCCGCTCCACCAGTTCCAAGCCGCCTTGCCCGGCTTGATCCACGACGTATCCGCAATCTTCGAAGGCGGATTCAGGCTGCTGACGATGTTCGATTCCATCAGCCGCCCCGGCTCAGACCCGATCAGCAGCACGCGCCAGGGGCATTCCCGCGGGGCATGCGTCAGCACCGCCGTGGAATCGTCGTCTGCGCGAGGGGCCAAGGTCGAGATCATCGTGTGACCGTCTTTGCTGGTTTCCGCATCCTCGCGCTTCAGGTACATTCCCGCGTAGTCATCGATATCGGCTTCGGTCACCGCAACCCAGCCGGCCCCCGGCTGCTCCACCAGGAACGGCAGAGCCACCAGCGAATCCGTGTGAATTCCGCTGATTGCCATCGGACTGTATCCGTCTTCGTAATTGGTATTGAAATCACTCACAATTAGTGGATAGCTCTGCGCGTCTTTAGCGAACTTGAATTCCGTAAATTCGTCATCAATCTGCATATCCACCAGCGGATTCGACCACGGAACTACATACCGGAAAGCGACGCCATCGTCGTACGCCCGCACCTCCACGTTGATCCGCCGTCCCAGCGACCCGTTTTGCAGATACTCCGCCGTCAGCGCGTTGTAACGTTCATGGATGGTTTTGTTTTTCCCCGCCGGAACCGTGTAGGTATCTTCCGCCGAGCTCGTCTTCGAAGTAGTCATTCCCACGTTCACGCCCAGAATCGGCTGGTCCCGGATATTCAGTCCCAGGAATGACGTATCCATCAGCAGCTTGCCTTTGAAGTACACTTGATACGCGACGCGAAGGAACTCCTCGCTTGGGTCCGGTTGCTGCGTGAGGAACAAACGGAACTCGATCTGTCCGTCCGGCGACTTCACCGCGACCTGATCGATCTGCCCGAGCGCGCAGCCCGCACCGCACGCCGCCGCCATCAGCAGCGCCGCCGCGCGAATCGATCCAAACATGCTTTTAGTTTCTCACCGCGGCGACCACTTCAATGGCCGCGCTCGCGTCCGGCGACGGAAGCCCTTCAATGACCAGAGCCGTCGCCGGTACAGATGTTGAAAAAAATTCCATCCGCAATCCGGCTAGCTTCTCCTCCGCGGATCGCCCCAACGCATAGAAGTTGGACCAAATCACATCCTTACCGCTCGCGCCCAAAGGCTCCAGAGCTTTGTTCAGTCTCTCGAACGCCAGCCGCAAATCCGCGTCTTTTTCTCCGAAAGCCATTTGCGAGCTGCTGAAAACCAGTTTCGCCGCGCCCGCCCCAGAGGGTCTCCCGACTCCTTCACACTCCGCTTGCGAGCCCAAACCTCCCCTTAATCTCTGCACGAAATCCGCCGTGGCTACCGGGAACAGATGGGCCGCCGTCGCCTGCGCGATGCCCACCTCGTCAATCGACTCCAGGAAGCACGTCACGCTCAGCATCTGCCCCGCGGCCACCCCCGCTTGTTCCGCGGCTTTACGCAATCCGTCCAAAGCATTCTGCGCATCCGTCCCATGTTGCGCGGTGAAAAACGCGAGGCCGCTCGAACTCGCGGGACGCCGGTCCTTATCTTCCCGGTCCTTTTCTTGCGAAACGCTCTCGATCACCACCTGCGCGCCCTCCATCGTCAAAGCGCCCGCTTGAATGGTGGTCAGCACCGGCAGAGGCATCTTCTTTTCGGCGAACATCTCGCTCACGATCGCCTGCACCCTCCGCGCGTCGCCCGTTCCCGCCACAAACGCGCGCAGCTTCACCATGCGAGCCCCGTGATTGGCCTGCATCAGCGCCTTGATCGCATCGCGCGTCTGCTGCGATAGCAGTCCCTTCGCCGATAGCGGCGACACATGAAAGGTAAGTTTTGCCGCATCCGCCGCGACCGCAGCCGGAGGCTCCTCAACCGGTGGCAGGGTCTGCGTCGGCGGTTCTTTATCCGCCTTCTTCGATTTCTTATCCTGCGCCGCCGCGCCGAGGCCGCATATGGCCACCATCAGCGCCACGCCGAAGGCAAGACTATAGCGGCGAACATCCATGGACCCTAAGGTAAGTTCCTTAAAACTGGATTCTATCATCCGCTCATGCTTATAATGCGGGAAGCATGCAACGCAGCTTCTGCATGCCGGTCCTATTTGCAGTCCTAGGCGCCGGCAGTATCCTGGCGCAGCCCACGGTTTGTACCACAAGCGCCACGCCTCCTATTGTGCGTGCCGAAGGTCTGACGGAGCGCATCGGCGATATCCTTCTGACCTGCACCGGAACGCCCGGCAATACCATCAACGCGAACATCACCATCTCGCTCAACACCAACATCACGAACCGAGTCTCTAGCGCCTCGACGCTCATGGGAATCGTGTTCACCATCGATAGCGGTTCCGGTCCGCAGCCCTTCGTTAATCCGCCTCTGTACTTCACGCCTACCGCGCTCACTTATCAAGGTGTTTCGATTACCTTCTCTTCGCAAGGAACCACCAATCTCCTTTTCCAGGGCATCCGAGCCGACGCCACCGGCGTTCCCCTGCAATCTAACATCGTCGCGTCGATCAGCATTAACAACGCCGGCCTTGCGCTAAATTCCAGCCAGATCATCGTCGGAACCACGCAACGAGGCTTGTTCGTCACCTACGGCTTCGCCTTAATCTGCGCGCAGGCCGGCTCACCGCTGCCTCAAACCATCGATTTTCCGCATCTAATCGCCGCCGGTACCGTCTTTTCCAGTACTCGCGTCACGGAAGGCTTCGGCGACGCCTTCCAGCCTCGCTCCGGCTGGGAAAATTTAAACGCCGATTCGGGCGAGCGCATTCTGGTTCAATATTCGGGCTTCTCCAGCGACGCGCAGGTCTATGTTCCCGATGTAGTGGCCGGTTCCGACACGATTCAACCCACCTCCGCCGGAGACTTTGGCCTTCCCGTTTCCGGAGGAACCTACGCGCCTTCGGCCAACGGTTCTCTTCTGCTTGCTCGCGTCAATGGCGCCAGCTCGAGCGGCGCGGGCGGATCGCCCGTCTACACTCCCGGAGCTCCAGGCTCCGGCTCCACGACATTTAGCACGGTTACGCAAATTCCCATCGCCGCCGACGGCAGCGCGTACGTAGTTTACGAGGTCGTCGACGCCAATCCTTCCGCGATCGAATACGCTACTTACCCGACCTTCCTCGGCCTCGCGCCGGACGGCGGTCGCAATCCTTCCATAACGGGCGAAGAAGATTTCTTCGCGCCATCTTCCACCGTCGCCACGGCGACGGCTTCCGATCCACTGCCGCGCTTCTATCCCGACGTCGCGCTTCCGGACTGCTCCATCATTGGCGATTGCGATCCCACTCCGCCGCAGCTTTCGGTCAACCCCACTTCGCTCAGCTTCACCGCTCAAGCCGGGTCCGGAGTGCAAGCCATCAATTTGGCGATCACCAACGCCGGCGGCGGCATCATGCCGTGGGAAGCGCTGATGAATTACACCAGCGGAACGGGATGGCTCAGCGGCACGCTCAGCGAAGGCTTCGGAAATGCAACCGTCCAGCTTGTCGCGGAGCCTCAAAAGCTCGCGCCCGGCACTTATACGGGAACGCTGATCATTGACGCCGGCCCCGTCGCGGGGATCGTGAACATTCCGGTGTCATTCACCATCACCGCGCCGATCACGCCCACCATCACTTCGGTCATCAATGCCGCGACCTTCCTGTCGGGTCCCGTCGTTGCGGGCTCTATCAGTACGTTGATGGGCTCGTTGTTCGGCGGCGAGAATCTTTCGGTATCCTTCAACGGGATCCCCGCGCAGATTCTGTTCAGCAACAACACCCAGATCAATCTCGTGGTTCCCGCTTCGTTGGCCTCCCAGACTTCGGCCCAGGTCATCGTCAGCGCGGGAGGCGAGACAAGCCAACCGTTCAACGTCACCATCGCGCCGTTCGAACCTGGCATTTTCAACGGCGGAATCGTGAATCAGGATGGCACGGTGAACAGCGCCTCCAGCGGAGCCGCGCCGGGCTCCATCATCGCCATGTGGGGAACGGGACTCTCAGGAACCGGCGTCATCACCGGCAACATCGGCGGGCAGACCATCGCTACGCCGTACTACGCCGGACCCGCTCCCGGCCTTCCCGGCGTGCAGCAGGTGAACCTGATGGTTCCAACCAATCTCTCGCCCGGGCCGACGCAAGTCTACGTCTGCGCGACTCCGCCTGGCGGCTCGCAGGTTTGCAGCGTGCCGGTGCCGCTA